>CAJNCC010000012.1:0-46932 GCA_905221165.1 bacterium | reverse complement strand
GTTTCTAATACATACCCAGAAGGTGGTAAGTTCGATAAAGATAAAGACACTGATCAAGAGTTCAAAGTAACGCTTAAGGAACGTGTTGTACCAGTTACACCAGATCAACCTAAAACACCAGGAACTCCAGTGGATCCAAACAACCCAGACGGACCTAAATACCCAGCTGGCTTGGAAGAAAAAGATCTAAACAAAACAGTCACACGTACAATCACTTATGTGTACGAAGATGGAACTCCAGTATTAAACGAAGACGGCACTCCAAAAGTTGTTACCCAAGAGGCTAAATTCACTCGTGAAGCTAAGATCAACTTGGTAACAGGTGAAGTGACTTACGGAGATTGGACTCCAGCTCAAGACTTAGCTGAAGTTAAATCACCAGTAGTTAAAGGGTACTTAGCTGATAAAGCAACTGTACCAACTACAAAAGTAACTGCAGACTCAGAAAATACTACAGAAGTTGTAACATATAAACCACTAGGTTCATGGGTACCAAATATCCCAGGTCAACCAACAGACCCAATCAAGTATCCAAATGATCCAACAGATCCAACAAAACCAGGACAACCAACAGAAGTAGTACCATATGTCCCAGGCTACACACCTAAGGATAAAGATGGTAATCCGTTGAAACCAGTGGATCCAAACGATCCAACTAAAGGTTATGAAGTACCAAATGTTCCAACTAACCCAGGTGAGGATACACCAATCAACTACGTAGCGAACAAAGCTAACCTAGTAGTTAAATATGTAGATGAAAAAGGCAAAGACCTTCTTCCTGCAGAAACTACAGAAGGTAAAGTAGGCGATGAGTACGCTACAAGTGGAAAAGTTATCAAGGGTTATGTTCTTGTTCGTGTAGATGGAGAAGCCAAAGGTAAGATTGGTAAAGATGGTTCAACAGTAACTTATGTTTACAAACCACTTGGTTCATGGGTGCCAAATATCCCAGGTCAACCAACAGACCCAATCAAGTATCCAAACGATCCAACAGATCCAACAAAACCAGGTAACGACAAACCAGTTCTTCCATACGTCCCAGGCTACACACCTAAGGATAAAGATGGTAATCCGTTGAAACCAGTGGATCCAAACGATCCAACTAAAGGATATGAAGTACCAAATGTTCCAACTAACCCAGGTGAGGATACACCAATCAACTACGTAGCGAATAAAGCTAACCTAGTAGTTAAATATGTAGATGAAAAAGGCAAAGACCTTCTTCCTGCAGAAACTACAGAAGGTAAAGTAGGCGATGAGTACGCTACAAATGGAAAAGTTATCAAGGGTTATGTTCTTGTTCGTGTTGAAGGAGAAGCAAAAGGTAAGATTGGGAAAGACGGTTCAACAGTAACATACGTGTATAAACCAATCGGATCATGGATTCCAAACATCCCAGGTCAACCAACAACTCCAATCAAGTATCCAAATGACCCACAAGATCCAACAAAACCAGGCAAGGATAAACCAGTTCTTCCATACGTCCCAGGATACACACCTAAGGACAAAGATGGTAATCCGTTGAAACCAGTAGATCCAAACGATCCAACTAAAGGTTATGAAGTACCAAATGTCCCAACTAATCCAGGTGAGGATACACCAATTAACTATGTTCCAAATCCTAAGGAAGTAGAAAAACCTGTTAAACCAGGTCAACCTTCTAAACAAGAAACACCTAAATATGTTGATGGTCAAAAAGAATTGCCTAACACAGGTACAGAAGCTAACGCTAGCCTCGCAGCGCTTGGACTTCTTGGAGCACTAGGTGGATTTGGACTTCTTGCTCGCAAGAGAAAAGAAGACTAAAAACTCATAGTTTTTAAGAAGATGATTCGTCATCTTCTTTTTTTATTTCGGTGTTTTTACTTGCGTAAAAAATTTTTTTCTAGTATAATAGTTTATTGTGAGCGAACCTCACTTACCCCTTGCAAAGTCTTGGGGTCATTAGACCAAAAGGAGGAACATATCAATGGCTAAATACGAAATTCTTTATATCATTCGTCCAAACATTGAAGAAGAAGCTAAAAACGCTTTGGTAGCACGTTTTGACTCTATTTTGACTGACAACGGTGCAACTGTTGTTGAATCAAAATCTTGGGAAAAACGTCGTCTTGCATACGAAATCAAAGATTTCCGTGAAGGACTTTACCACATCGTTAACGTTGAAGCAAACGACGATGCAGCTCTTAAAGAGTTTGACCGTCTTTCAAAAATCAACGCTGACATTCTTCGTCACATGATCGTCAAAACTGACGCTTAAGAAGGTAAACTATGATTAACAATGTTGTACTTGTAGGGCGTATGACACGTGACGCTGAGTTGCGTTATACCCCATCAAATGTAGCAGTTGCGACTTTTACTCTTGCAGTAAACCGTACATTTAAGAGTCAAAATGGCGAACGTGAGGCTGATTTTATCAATGTCGTTATGTGGCGCCAACAGGCTGAAAACCTTGCTAACTGGGCTAAAAAGGGCTCACTTATCGGGGTGACAGGTCGTATCCAGACTCGTAGTTACGATAACCAGCAAGGACAACGTGTCTATGTGACAGAGGTCGTGGCTGAGAATTTCCAAATGTTGGAAAGCCGTAGTGTGCGTGAGGGTCACACAGGTGGAGCTTACTCTGCACCAACTGCAAACTATTCAGCGCCTACAAATTCAGTACCAGACTTTTCACGTGATGAAAATCCATTTGGAGCAACAAATCCATTGGATATTTCAGATGATGATTTACCATTCTAATGGACAACTAAAATTATAAAGGAGAAAATACATGGCTCAACAACGTCGTGGCGGATTCAAACGCCGTAAAAAAGTTGATTACATCGCAGCAAACAAAATTGAATATGTTGATTACAAAGATACTGAGCTTCTTAGCCGTTTCGTTTCAGAACGTGGGAAAATCCTTCCTCGTCGTGTAACAGGAACTTCAGCTAAAAACCAACGTAAAGTAACAACAGCTATCAAACGCGCTCGCGTAATGGCTTTGATGCCTTTCGTAAACGAAGATTAAAAAAAGAGGTCCAGTGGACCTCTTTTTCATGAGCTTGAAAACAAGAAAGCGAATTAAGACCCGGTTGGGTCTTTTTTTCACGAGATAGTTTTTTTCTGACTTTGGCGTGCTATAATGGTAATAGAAAGAGTAAAGGTGGGTAAGTCAAAAATGAATTGTACGATTAGAAATATGATTAAGTCTGATATTGAATCCTTATCTCATGGATTTATGAATCAAGGTTGGCCTTCTAGAGAAGAAATCTTAGCTAGCTATTTTTGGGAGCAAGCAAGTGGCGACAGAGAAGTCTTGGTAGCGACTATGAATGGAATAGTGGCAGGTTATATTAACATTTTGCCCTCTGCTAAACATGGTCCTTTTGCAGAAGTCTATCCAGAAATATCAGATTTTAATGTGTTTGAGCCTTTTCGAAATCAAGGGATTGGGAATCAACTGCTAGAAGAAGCAGAAAAACGAGTCAAGTTTGTTTCGAGTAAGATCACTCTTGGTGTAGGTTTGCACTTGGGCTATGGCCCTGCCCAGAGATTGTATATCAGACGGGGCTACATTCCAGATGGGACAGGTGTCTGGTATCGAAATCAACCCTTGGAAATGAATGCAACTAGCCAAAATAATGATGATTTGGTTTTGTATTTAGTAAAGGAATTCGGATAAGAGACAAGGATTTTATTGGGGATGTGGGATTTAGCCACTTTATGGTATAATGGAAAGAGTTAGATTGAAAGAGGTAGTGAGATGGATGCCAAATTAAGATACAAGGCAAAGAAGATAAAGATTGTTTTTTTTGATATTGATGATACATTGAGAAATTCCAAGACAGGTTTTATTCCAGCTTCAATCCCAACTGTTTTTAAGCAATTACGTGAGAAAGGAATTTTGACAGGTATTGCTTCTGGACGAGGGATTTTTGGTGTCGTCCCGGAGATTCGTGAACTCAAGCCTGACTTTTTTGTGACCTTAAATGGGGCCTATATCGAAGATAAAAAAGGTCAGGTTATTTATCAACATCAGATTGAGAAGTCAGATGTTGAGGAGTATATCTCTTGGGCCAAGCAAGAGGGAATTGAGTATGGTTTGGTTGGGAGTCATGATGCCAAGTTGTCGACTCGCACCGATATGATTAGTGAAGCAATCAATCCAATTTACCCTGATTTAGATGTAGATCCAGATTTCCATGAAAAAGAAGATATCTATCAGATGTGGACTTTTGAAGATAAGGGAGATGACTTGCACTTGCCTGACAGTCTCTCTGATAAACTTCGCATGGTTCGTTGGCATCAACATTCGTCTGATATTGTGCCGATTTCAGGTTCTAAAGCAACGGGTGTGGAAAAGGTTGTGGAACACCTTGGCTTGAAACCAGAGAACGTCATGGTCTTTGGAGATGGGCTGAACGACTTGGAACTCTTTGATTATGCTGGAATCAGTGTTGCAATGGAAATTTCTCATGACGACATCAAAGAAAAAGCAGATTATATTACAAAAACATTAGAAGAAGATGGCATTTTTGATGCCTTAGAAGGATTTGGTATGGTAGAAAAAGAATTGCATTTCCCACAAGTAGACATTGAAACAGTAGAAGGTCCTATCGCGACCATTAAGACCAATCATGGAGACTTGCGTATTAAGCTCTTCCCAGAGCATGCTCCTAAAACAGTAGCTAACTTTGTTGCACTTTCAAAAGATGGTTACTATGATGGTGTCATTTTCCACCGTATTATCAAGGACTTTATGATTCAAGGTGGAGACCCAACTGGAACTGGTATGGGTGGCGAGTCAATCTACGGTGAATCATTTGAGGATGAATTCTCAGAAGAACTTTACAATATCCGTGGTGCCCTTTCTATGGCCAATGCTGGTCCAAATACCAACGGAAGCCAGTTCTTTATCGTGCAAAATCAACATTTGCCTTATTCTAAGAAAGAAATTGCTCGTGGTGGTTGGCCAGAACCGATTGCGGAAATCTATGCCAACCAAGGTGGAACTCCTCACCTAGACCGCCGTCATACTGTTTTTGGTCAGCTAGCTGATGCAGCTTCTTACGTTGTCTTGGATGCCATTGCTGCTGTTGAGACAGGGGCTATGGACAAGCCAGTTGAAGATGTTGTGATTGAAACAATTGAAATCGAGGACTAAGATGAAAATCGGTGATAAGCTAAAGGGGCGTATTACAGGGATTCAGCCCTACGGTGCCTTTGTTGAGCTAGAAACGGGTGATACGGGGCTGATTCACATTTCAGAGATTCGGACAGGCTTTATTGAAAATATCCAAGAAACCTTGAAAGTCGATGAAGAGGTTCAAGTTCAAGTAGTGGATTTAGATGAATTTACAGGGAAAGCTAGTCTTTCTATCCGCACTTTGGAGGAAGAAAAGCACCAGTTTCCGAGACGGAGACGCTTTTCAAGCGACCGTTTTAACTACGGCTTCGCGCCTCTCAAAAGAATGATGCCAATTTGGACCAAGGAAGCTCTCCAACATTTGAAGAATCAGAAGCACTAGTTAGAAACCTCTATCTTTTGTAATGTTAATATGAATTTGCTATAATAGGACCATGGAAGAAGAACAATTATTAAAATCAGGAGAGCGCATTAACCAGCTCTTTTCGACAGATATCAAAATCATTCAAAATAGGGAGGTTTTTAGCTATTCGGTGGATAGTGTTCTCTTGTCACGCTTTCCACGTTTTCCTAAAAAGGGTTTGATAGTGGATTTTTGCGCTGGAAATGGAGCAGTTGGGCTATTTGCTAGCACTCGTACTCAGGCACAGATTTTGGCTGTTGAGATTCAGGAGCGTTTGGCAGATATGGCTGAGCGCTCTGTCCGTTTGAATGGTTTAGAAGAGCAGATGGAGGTCATCTGTGATGATTTGAAAAATATGCCTACTTACATCCAGGGAAGTAAGGTGGATATGATTTTGTGTAATCCACCCTATTTCAAGGTGGATCCTCATTCAAACTTGAACGAGAGCGAACATTATCTCTTGGCGCGACATGAAATCACGACCAATTTGCAGGAAATCTGTCGTAGTGCCCAGAGTATTCTCAAGTCTAATGGGCGTTTGGCCATGGTTCATCGCCCTGATCGACTTCTGGATATTTTGGATACGTTACAACGACATAATCTAGCCCCTAAGCGTCTGCAGTTTGTTTATCCAAAAAGAGAAAAGGAAGCCAATATGCTTTTGATTGAGGCCATCAAGGATGGTTCAACAAGCGGCTTTAAGGTCTTACCCCCTCTCATTGTTCACAATGATGATGGCTCTTATACGCCTGAACTTGAAGAGATTTATTATGGATCATAAGGCTTATATGTACGTGCTGGAGTGTCGTGACGGATCCTACTATACAGGCTATACGACTGATGTGAGAAGACGCCTCGCTATCCACAATAGTGGGAAGGGAGCCAAATACACACGAGCACGCTTGCCAGTCAAACTTATCTATGCTCAAGGTTTTGCCAGTAAGGAAGAAGCCATGTCTGCTGAAGCCCTTCTCAAGCGTAAGAAGAGGCCACAGAAGGAGCAATTTTTATCTGAAAATCAAGATAGAAATTTACTCAGTTATTTTGAAGAATAGTGGGGAGTCCTTTGACTCCTCTTACTTTTGTCAAAAAGCGAAAAAAATGCTACAATAAAGAGAATAAACAAAATGAGGTATTATCATGTCTAAGATTCTAGTATTTGGTCACCAAAATCCAGACTCAGATGCCATTGGGTCATCTGTAGCCTTTGCCTACCTTGCAAAAGAAGCTTATGGTTTGGATACGGAAGCTGTTGCCCTTGGAACTCCAAATGAAGAAACAGCCTTTGTCTTGAACTATTTTGGTGTGGAAGCACCGCGTGTCATCACTTCTGCCAAAGCAGAAGGTGCAGAGCAAGTTATCCTGACTGACCACAATGAATTCCAACAATCTGTATCAGATATCGCTGAAGTAGAAGTTTATGGTGTTGTAGACCACCACCGTGTGGCTAACTTTGAAACTGCAAGCCCACTTTACATGCGTTTGGAGCCAGTTGGATCAGCGTCTTCAATCGTTTACCGTATGTTCAAAGAACATGGTGTAGCTGTGCCTAAAGAGATTGCAGGTTTGATGCTTTCAGGTTTAATTTCAGATACCCTTCTTTTGAAATCACCAACAACACACCCAACAGATAAAGTCATTGCTCCTGAATTGGCTGAATTGGCTGGTGTCAATTTGGAAGAATATGGTTTGGCTATGTTGAAAGCTGGTACCAACTTGGCTAGCAAATCTGCTGAAGAATTGATTGACATCGATGCTAAAACTTTTGAATTGAACGGAAATAATGTCCGTGTTGCTCAAGTAAACACAGTTGACATCGCTGAAGTATTGGAACGCCAAGCAGAAATTGAAGCTGCAATGCAAGCTGCCAACGAAGCAAACGGCTACTCTGACTTTGTCTTGATGATTACAGATATCGTCAACTCAAACTCAGAAATCCTAGCACTTGGTGCTAACATGGACAAGGTTGAAGTAGCTTTCAACTTTAAACTTGTAGACAACCACGCCTTCCTTGCTGGTGCCGTTTCACGTAAGAAACAAGTGGTACCTCAATTGACTGAAAGCTTTAATGCTTAAGATTTTGAGTGTCAATTCAAATTAGGAAAGGCTAGTTTGTCTTATATCGAAAGGAGTTTCGGCTCCTTTTTTTCTAGGAGTGAAGCATGTTAGAAAATGGCGATTTGATTTTTGTGAGAGATGAGTCAGATATGGGACAGGCCATCCAGACTTCCACAGGCAACTATAACCATGTTGCAATTTATTTGGATGGGATGATTTACCACGCTAGTGGACAGGCTGGTGTTGTCTGTCAAGAACCGGCAGACTTCTTTGAGTCCAATCACTTATACGACCTCTATGTTTACCCAGAAATGGATATCCAGTCTGTGAAGGAAAAAGCTAGCAAACATCTGGGAGCTCCTTATAATGCTTCTTTCTATCCAGATGGAGAAGGTTTTTACTGTTCCCAGTACATGGCAGAAATCCTCCCCATTTTTGAAACTATTCCCATGAAATTTGGAGATGGGGAGCAGGAGATTAGTGATTTTTGGAGAGAGTATTATAGAGAACTAGGTTTGCCTGTTCCTCTGAACCAAGCTGGGACCAATCCCAATCAATTGGCAGCATCGCCTCTGTTAGAATGTAAAGAAAGGAATCTTCATGATTCAGATTTTTAATCCATCTCGTTTGACGAGACAGCCATTTTTTAGAGAATTGATTCGCTATCTGGACCAGCATGATGATGTTATTTTGAGAGAAATTAAGGCTCAATTTCCAGATGTGGCAGTTGATAAACTCATGGAAGAGTATATAAAGGCTGGTTTGATTCGTCGGGAAAATAAGCGTTATTACCTTAATCTTCCTATGCTTGAATCACTCGATAGTCTCGAACTGGATCAAGAGATTTTTGTTAGCGAAGATAGTCCGGTCTATCAAGCCTTGTTAGAGCAGAGGTTTGAGACGGAATTACGAAATCAAACCAATGAATCTATTTTAGTTGAAAAGACGGACTTTGCGAGATCAAAAATGACCCTGTCCAATTATTTCTACAAGGTCAAACATCAGTATCCTTTGACAGAAAAACAGCAGGTACTCTATGCTATTTTGGGAGATGTTAATCCTGAGTATGCTCTCAAATACATGACAACTTTTTTGCTAAAATTTCTCAAAAAAGACCAGCTTATGCAGAAACGCCGTGATATCTTTGTGGACAGTTTAGTTGTCCTAGGTTATATTGTCCAAAAGGAAGATGGAAAGTATGAGTTGGCTATCAATTTTGATAAGGAAAGATTAACTTTCTACTTGGGCTGATTTCTTGTTTCTGAGCACATTATTTGACTTTCCTTAGTATTCGGTATAAACTATATGTAACCGGTAACACATATCGGAATAAAATTAAAGGAGACAATCATATGTCACTTGAAAACAAATTGGAACAAGCAACAGGCTCTATCAAAGAAGGATTTGGTAAAGTTACTGGAGATAGCAAGACTGAAGCAGAAGGCGCTGTAGAAAAGACAGTTGCTAAGGCAAAAGAAGTAGTTGAAGACGTTAAAGGTGCTGTAGAAGGTGCCGTTGAAGGTCTTAAAAATTCATTTAAGAAAGAAGACTAAAAAAATCAAGGGAATAGTTCCCTTGATTTTTTTATAGATAACGTTCTGCGACGGCTGCATCTCCTGGATAGGCTTCTTTCTTGCCTTGGACGATTTGGTAGCAATCGGCTCCCTTACCCGCAATAATGACAGCATCTAATTCCTGATTTGTGATAGCCATGGCTGCCTTGATGGCTTCTTGGCGATCCGCAATTTTTTCAACAGAATAATTAATGTAGCTACTAATCTCATCTGCAATGGCCATTGGGTCTTCGTAGTTGGGGTCATCAGCAGTCAAAAAGACTTGAATCTCAGGATGTTGATTGAGGAGAAGTCCAAAGTCTTTGCGACGACTTTCTCCCTTATTTCCTGTCGAACCGAGAACCAGAGCAATCTTTCCTGTTTGATGAGTCTCTACAACATTGATTAGTTTTTTTAGACTATCACCATTGTGGGCATAGTCGATGAAAACCTTGGCTCCATTTTTCTGAGTGAGGACTTCCATACGACCAGGAACGCGGGTTGCAGCAATTCCTTTTTTGATGTCCTCAAGACTAGCTCCGAGACGGAGACAAGCAAGTCCAGCTGCAACTGCATTTTCTTGATTGAAGTGCCCAATCAGTTGGATATCATAGTCTCCAGCGAGTTTACCCGTAGCTGAAAAACTAAAGGCTTTGGAATTCTCGATTTGGTTATCAGACTGGCTACCGTAGAAATCATGGTCTTGATCTGCGACTTGTTCTTTTAGTACAGAGAAGTGGTCCATGTCACTGTTAATGATGACTGCTCGGCTATTTTTCATCAAGAGACGCTTGTGGTAGAAGTAGTCTTCAAAGCTAGGGTGTTCAATCGGGCCGATATGGTCTGGACTGATATTGAGGAAAACTCCCACATCAAAGGTTAGACCATAGACACGTTTGACCAGATAGGCCTGACTGGATACTTCCATGATGAGGTGGGTACGGTCATTTTGCACAGCCTGATTCATCATATCAAAGAGATCAATACTCTCAGGGGTTGTTAATGCAGACTTAAAGAAAGTCTTGCCATCTAGAGTTGTGTTCATGGTCGAGAGCATAGCAGGTCGATGCCCTTGAGATAAGATGTTATAAGCGAAATAGGCTGCTGTTGTTTTACCCTTAGTACCAGTAAAGGCAAGGAGTTTGAGTTTTTCCTGTGGATTTCCATAAAATTCCATAGCTACCAAACTCATGGCTTTCTTGATATCGCTGACGATAATAGCAGGAATACCAACTTCATAGTCTTCTTCAGCCACATACCAACCGAGGCCTTGAGAGATGGCAGAAATCAGAAATTCCTTTTTAAAGGCAGCACCCTTGACGAAAAAGAGGCTCTTCTCTTTGGCCTTGCGGCTATCATAGCAGATGGTGTCAAATACGACATGGCTGTAGTTGTAGTGATAATGTCCTTGGTCGATAATCTCACGGAAGAGACCATCTTTCTTTAAAATATCTAATACGGTTTCAATCTTAATCATACTTTCTATTGTAAACCGAAAGTCGTAAATTTACAAGTGACAAGGAAAAGTTTATAATGGAAGATGAGGAATTTTTCCTAGTTATTAAAATTAAATGAGGAATCTATGTCTAACGAAAACAATCACCAGCAGGCCCAGATGTTACGGGGGACTGCTTGGCTAACGGCTAGTAACTTTATCAGTCGTCTACTCGGTGCCATTTATATCATCCCTTGGTATATCTGGATGGGGTCTTATGCGGCTACAGCAAATGGTCTCTTTACCATGGGCTACAATATCTATGCTTGGTTCTTGCTGATATCAACAGCGGGTATTCCAGTTGCGGTTGCCAAGCAAGTTGCCAAGTATAATACCATGCGAGAAGAAGAGCATAGCTTTGCCCTGATTCGGAGCTTTTTGGGCTTTATGACTGGACTAGGTCTGGTTTTTGCTTTAGTCTTGTATGTCTTTGCTCCTTGGCTAGCAGATTTGTCGGGTGTAGGGAAAGACCTGATCCCAATCATGCAGAGCTTGGCTTGGGCAGTCTTGATTTTCCCATCTATGAGTGTTATCCGAGGTTTCTTCCAAGGGATGAATAACCTGAAACCTTATGCTATGAGCCAAATCGCTGAGCAGGTCATTCGTGTTATCTGGATGCTTTTAGCTACCTTTATCATTATGAAGATTGGTTCAAGAGATTATCTAGCAGCGGTTACCCAATCCACCTTTGCTGCTTTTGTTGGTATGGTAGCTAGCTTTGTAGTTTTGATCTATTTCCTTGCCAAAGAAGGTTTACTCAAAAGAGTTCTTGAAACAGGAGATAAGATTAATAGTAAGCGTCTCTTGGTTGATACCATTAAGGAAGCCATTCCTTTTATTCTGACAGGGTCTGCTATCCAGCTTTTCCAGATTTTGGACCAGATGACCTTTATCAATAGTATGAGTTGGTTTACCAACTATAGTAATGAAGACTTGGTTGTCATGTTTTCTTATTTCTCAGCCAATCCTAATAAAATCACAATGATTTTGATTTCTGTTGGGGTTTCGATTGGGAGTGTAGGGTTGCCACTTTTGACTGAAAACTATGTCAAGGGAGACTTGAAGGCAGCTTCTCGTCTAGTTCAGGACAGCATTACCATGCTTTTCCTATTCCTGCTGCCAGCAACGATTGGAGTGGTCATGGTAGGAGAACCTCTCTATACTGTCTTCTATGGCAAGCCAGATAGTTTGGCTATGGGATTGTTTGTATTTGCAGTTTTACAGTCTACTATTTTAGGCTTGTACATGGTCTTGTCTCCAATGCTTCAGGCCATGTTCCGCAACCGCAAGGCAGTTCTCTATTTTATCTATGGTTCTATTGCAAAGCTAGTCTTGCAACTTCCAACCATCGCTCTCTTCCACAGTTATGGGCCTTTGATTTCAACAACCATCGGTCTCATCATTCCTAATGTTTTGATGTATCGGGACATTTGCAAGGTAACTGGTGTCAAGCGCAAGGTGATTTTGAAGCGAACCATTTTAATCAGTTTGCTAACTCTTTTCATGTTTCTAGTAGTTGGGACATTGCAGTGGATTTTAGGATTTGTCTTCCAACCAAGTGGACGTTTGTGGAGTTTCCTATATGTAGCCCTTGTCGGTGCCATGGGTGGAGGTGTTTATGGAGTTATGAGTCTCCGTACCCGTTTGTTGGATAAGGTGATTGGAAAAGCTCAAGCAGATCGCTTACGAATCAAATTGAAGTTAACTTAAAAAACATTTATAAATAAAAGGGATAATTTGAACATTTCTATCATGAAATGCTTAGATTATTCTCTTTTTTATTAATTTGTGGAATAATAGCTAAAATTTGTAGATAGTAATTTAATTTTTCTTAAATTTTACTTAAAAAACTATTGACTAAATAAAACTCAAGTTGTATAATAAGACAAATATTTAAATCAGGAGGTTCTGGAGATGAAAAAGTCTAAATCCAAGTATGCAGCACTTGCAGGTGTCGTGTTAAGTGCAGGTATTTTATTAAGCGCGTGTGGAAATTCTAGCACAGGGTCAAAAGCATATAACTATGTTTATACTAGTGATCCATCTAGTTTGAATTACCTAGCAGAAAACCGTGCAACGACCAATGATATCGTGGTTAATTTGGTAGATGGGCTCATGGAAAATGACCAGTATGGGAACTATATCCCATCCTTGGCAGAGGATTGGAGTGTATCCAAGGATGGTTTGACCTATACCTACAAACTGCGTAAAGATGCTAAATGGTATACTGCAGATGGGGAAGAATATGCTCCTGTAACTGCCCAAGATTTTGTAACAGGTTTGAAATATGCGGCTGATAAAAAATCAGAAGCCTTGTACTTAGTTCAAGAATCCGTTGCTGGTTTAGATGACTATATCACTGGTAAAACAACAGACTTTTCAACTGTTGGAGTTAAGGCTCTTGACGACCAAACGGTTCAATATACCTTGACACGACCAGAATCTTATTGGAACTCAAAAACAACTTCAACTATTCTCTTCCCAGTTAATGCGGAGTTCTTGAAATCAAAAGGGGATGATTTTGGAACAGTTGATCCTTCAAGTATTTTGTACAATGGACCTTTCTTGATGAAATCCTTTGTTTCAAAATCTGTCATCGAATTCAAGAAAAATCCTAACTACTGGGATGCTAAAAATGTCTTTGTAGATGATGTGAAATTGGCCTATTATGATGGTAGTGACCAAGATGCACTGGCTCGTAACTTTGTAGAAGGTGCTTATAGCTACGCTCGTCTTTATCCAAATAGTGCAAGTTTTGAAGGAATTAAAGAAAAGAATAAGGACAATATCATTTATAGTTTACAAGATGCTACTTCTTACTTCTTAAACTTTAATCTAGATAGAAAATCTTATAAATTCACTTCTAAGACAAGTGATGCTGAGAAGAAATCGACTCAAGAAGCGGTTCTTAACAAAAACTTCCGTCAAGCCATCAACTTTGCCTATGATCGTACAGCTTACGGGGCTCAATCTCAGGGAGAAGATGGTGCAACTAAGATTTTGCGTAACTTGGTTGTTCCTCCAAACTTTGTAAGTATCAACGGAAAAGACTTTGGTGAAGTAGTAGCCTCTAAGATGGTGAATTATGGTAAGGAATGGCAAGGAATCAACTTTGCGGATGCCCAAGATCCATACTACAATGCTGAAAAAGCCAAGGCTAAATTTGCAGAGGCTAAGAAAGAACTCCAAGCTAAAGGAGTTCAATTCCCTATCCACTTGGACATGACTGTTGACCAAGCTGCTAAAAAGGGTGTCCAAGAGGCAAATTCTATGAAGCAATCTATTGAGGCAGCTTTAGGTGCAGAAAATGTTGTAATTGATATTCAACAACTCACTACTGAAGATTATGATAATACAAGCTATTTGGCTCAGACAGCAGCTCAGAAGGATTATGATCTTTACAACGGTGGTTGGGGTCCTGATTACCAAGATCCTTCAACCTATCTTGATGTCTTTAATGTTAATTCTGGTGGTCTGATGCAAAATCTAGGTTTAGAGCCAGGTGAAGCCAATGACAAGGCCAAGGCTGTTGGACTAGATGTCTACACTCAAATGTTGGAAGAAGCTAATAAGGAACAAGATCTTGCAAAACGCTATGACAAGTATGCTGAGATCCAAGCGTGGTTGGTGGATAGTGCTTTAGCAATTCCAAATGTGTCTAAGGGTGGAACACCAGTATTGAGAAAAACAGTTCCTTTCTCAGAACCATATTCATTGGCTGGTAATAAAGGTATCGAATCATATAAATACCTCAAAGTACAAGATAAGACAGTCACAAAAGATGAATATGAAAAAGCTAAAGAAAAATGGCTGAAAGAAAAAGAAGAATCCAATAAAAAAGCCCAAGAAGAATTGGCAAAACATGTCAAATAAGGATTTTTCAAGAAAAACGATGGTTTCGGAAGAAACTGTCGTTTTTTAATAGAATAACGTTAAATTCAGATTAAAAACGCTTACATTTTTTGGATTGTTTATTTTAATTATGATATAATAAATATGATAAAAATATAAAAAGTTACTTTCGAAATCCTCTTCTGGTGTTAGTTGAAGTATGCATATTCTAGAACAATTTTATAGGAGGGATGCTATCTACTGAAAAAGTAAGATAAAACGCAACAAATGATAAGTTCTTCTTTTATGTGAAGAGTTCTTATCTGCCTATTTACTGATAGTTATGGAGGTATCATCATGGGCGCTATTATGGAGTTTGCAACAGAAAAACAGATTGCATCATTTCTTTCAACTTGCCACATTGAAGGAGAAAAGAATTTTCTGATGGGTTTTAAGAAAAAGACATGGTTGAACTCCTTTATTGATTTTTTCATTATAGGTGGTTCCTACTATGTTCAGTCGAGTGTGAAGCCTAAGATTCTGGCATTCACACCTAAGGGGATTTACTTGATGGACATCAGTGATGTAACAGAAAATCGTTCTAATCACGTCGTGGAGATACCTTGGAATCAAGTTCAAGATTTTACTTATAAGACAGTCTTGAATACAGTTAGGCTGAACTGGAACTATCAAAATGAAGCCTATATTTTTTCCGTGGATGTCGGTCAGATTAGTCAGCATGTGGGCCAATATCAATTTAACAAAGACCATTATGACTATTTATCCCAACAGGATTTCTTTCAGTCTAAGTAAGCCCTAGCAATCATTTTCACAAAAGAATCTGGAAGCTTTTCTGGATTTTTTTTTAGCTTTACTCGATAAGTCTATAGTTTGAAACTATAGCTAGCTCTTGAAAAGAAGAAAATGAGTTGATGAAAATAAGTGGTACAATAGTTACTATAGATTTGGAGGAATTGTATGAGCAAGGAATTACACATTAACACAATTTTGGCCCAGGCGGGTATCAAGTCAGATGAAGCGACAGGAGCTTTGGTGACACCGCTTCATTTTTCAACGACCTATCAGCATCCAGAGTTTGGTAAATCTACTGGATTTGACTATACGCGCACCAAAAACCCAACTCGCAGTAAGGCGGAAGAAGTCTTGGCGGCTATTGAGTCAGCAGACTATGCCCTAGCGACTAGCTCAGGGATGTCAGCTATTGTACTGGCCTTTAGCATCTTTCCAGTAGGAAGTAAGGTCTTGGCTGTCCGTGACCTTTATGGTGGTTCTTTCCGCTGGTTCAACCAAGTGGAGCAAGAAGGCCGTTTCCATTTTACCTATGCCAATACAGAAGAAGAGTTGATTGCTGAGCTAGAAAAGGACGTGGATGTTCTCTATATCGAAACACCAACCAATCCCTTGATGTTGGAATTTGATATCGAAAAACTAGCAAAATTAGCTCATGCTAAGGGTGCCAAAGTAGTTGTGGACAATACATTCTACAGCCCTATCTACCAACGTCCGATTGAAGATGGAGCAGATATCGTTCTCCATTCAGCAACCAAGTATCTAGCAGGGCACAATGATGTCTTGGCTGGAGTGGTTGTGACCAATAGTTTAGAACTATACGAGAAGCTCTTTTACAATCTTAATACGACAGGGGCAGTCTTGTCTCCATTTGACAGTTATCAATTGATTCGTGGTCTCAAGACCTTGTCTCTTCGTATGGAGCGCTCAACAGCTAACGCCCAAGAAGTGGTTGCCTTTTTGAAGGATTCTCCAGCAGTTAAGGAAGTTCTCTACACTGGTCTAGGGGGCATGATTTCCTTTAAAGTAGCCGATGAAACTCGCATTCCTCATGTTTTGAACAGTCTCAAGGTCTTCTCTTTTGCGGAAAGTTTAGGTGGGGTAGAAAGTCTCATTACTTATCCAACAACGCAAACTCACGCTGATATTCCAGCAGAAGTGCGCCATTCTTATGGTTTGACAGATGACCTCTTGCGCTTGTCAATTGGGATTGAAGATGCTAGAGATTTAATTGCGGATTTGCGCCAAGCCTTAGAAGGATAAGAAAAAGATGGGAAAATATGATTTTACAAGCCTGCCCAACCGTTTAGGGCACCATACCTATAAATGGAAAGAGGCAGAAACGGATAGTGAAGTCCTACCAGCTTGGATAGCGGATATGGACTTTGTGGTCTTGCCTGAAATCCGCCAAGCCGTGCAAACTTACGCAGATCAATTGGTCTATGGTTATACCTATGCCAGTGAAGAGTTAATTAAGGAAGTTCAAAAGTGGGAAGCCACACAACACGGTTACCACTTTGATAAAGAAGCTCTAGTCTTTATCGAGGGTGTAGTCCCAGCTATCTCAACAGCTATTCAAGCCTTTACAAAAGAAGATGAGGCGGTTTTGATTAACACACCTGTCTATCCACCTTTTGCCCGCAGTGTTAAGTTGAACAATCGCAGATTGATTACCAATTCTTTGGTGGAAAAGGATGGTCTGTTTGAGATTGACTTTGACCAACTGGAGAAGGATTTGGTGAAAGAGGAGGTCAAACTCTATATTCTTTGCAACCCTCACAATCCTGGTGGACGTGTTTGGGAAAAGGAAGTGTTGGAGAAGATTGGCCAACTCTGTCAAAAACACGGTGTTTTGTTGGTTTCAGATGAGATTCACCAAGATTTGGCCCTCTTTGGTCACAAGCACCATTCCTTCAATACCATCAATCCTGATTTTAAAGAATTTGCTATCGTCTTAAGCAGTGCCACTAAAACATTTAATATTGCTGGAACAAAAAATTCCTATGCAGTCATTGAAAATCCTAAGTTGAGACTGGCTTACCAGAAACGACAGTTAGCAAATAACCAGCATGAAATTTCAGGTTTGGGTTATTTGGCGACAGAAGCTGCCTATCGCTATGGGAAGGATTGGTTAGAGGAACTAAAGCAAGTCTTTGAAGACCATATTAATTATGTGGTAGATTTATTTGGAAAAGAGACTAAAATCAAGGTCATGAAGCCGCAAGGAACCTACTTGATTTGGCTTGATTTTTCAGCCTATGACCTGACTGATGAAACATTGCAAGAGCTTTTGAGAAATGAAGCTAAGGTTATCCTCAATCGTGGTTTGGATTTTGGGGAGGAAGGAAGTCTCCATGCCCGCCTCAATGTAGCCATGCCTAAATCTTTGCTGCAAGAAGTTTGTCAGCGGATTGTGGCAACTTTTGCCAAACTTTAAAATCCAGCCTTCTAGGAGAAAAGTATCCTTAGAAGGCTATTTTCATAGGTAAAAATATGGTATAATAAAAAGATAAGGTAAAGGTAAAAATATGGCTAAATTGATTCCGGGGAAAGTCCGTATCGAAGGCGTTGCCCTTTATGAAACTGGTAAAGTTGACATCATCAAGGAAAAGAATAATCGGCTCTACGCTCGCGTCGCAGAAGAAGAACTGCGCTATAGTTTAGAGGATGATTTGGTTTTTTGTGCCTGCGATTTTTTCCAAAAGAGGGGCTACTGTGTGCATTTGGCAGCGTTGGAGCATTTTCTGAAAAATGATGAGCGTGGTCAGGAAATCTTGCAGGGTCTGGAAGAAGGTCATGAAGAAAAAGAAGCCGTTGAAACTAAGGTGACCTTGGGTGGTAAATTTTTGGAACGAATCTTATCTCCAAAATCAGACCGAGCTTATGAGTTATCGGCTGTGGGTCAGGTGGAAGCAGGAAGCAATCATATCTTGTGGACGCTGAGAATCGGCCAAATCAATAGCCAAAAATACTACGTTATTCGGGATATTCCACTCTTTTTAAGAGTTGTCGAGAAGAGAAAACCTTATATGATTGGTAAGACCTATGAGGAGTCTCTGTCTTGGGAAGCCTTTGATGAAGCTAGCCAAGAACTTCTGACTTTTTTGCGTGGACTAATGGAGGAAGGACTTAGTCCAGACCTCTTTTTCCAAAACCAAGGTCGGCATCTCTTTTTTCCTCTGACCTTTTTTGAGCAGGGTGTGAATTTACTGATGGCCTTGCCGCATTTTCAATTTGACCATCAAGTGGATAGCTACCAAACCCTACTTTTTCAGGATTTGCATGCGGATGCTAATCTATTTGCCTTTACAGTAACAGAATACTCGGATTATTTTGAAATGGAAATCAGTGAGAGTCCAAGGGTCAATGTCTTTTATCAGGGAGCTGTGCTTTTCAATAAAGGACAGGTTTATTTTCTAACAGACCAGCAGATGCGTCTTCTCAAGGAAATCAAAGCGCTGCCTTTGGATCAACATGGAAAGAAATACCTGCAATTTGATAGCAGTGACCGCGATAAGTTGGCTTCTTGTCTAACTCTCTTTGGCCAGATGGGCACCGTTTCAGCTCCAGAACGTCTACAAATCAAAACTTTTGTGCCCTCTTTCTACTTTGACAGGGAAGAAGATAATCGGATTCGTTTAGAAATTCAGTTTGATTATGGAGATAAGCAGGTATCTAGTCGACAAGAGCTAGAAGAATTGCCATTTTCGAGTGACGCGGACTTAGAAGAAAGAGTTTTCCAAGTCTGTTTGGCTGTGGGCTTTGAAGCAGACTTTCAATCTTGGCATCAGGCCTTAAAAGCAGAGTCTGTCTATCATTTCTTCCATGAAATCATTCCAGTCTTTGAAAAACTTGGGAATGTTGATTTATCAGACAAGTTAGAAGAGCTTTATAGTCTAGCAAGCCCTCAAGTGCAAATTGCTTCCAGGGGAGGTCTCTTGGAAATCCAGTTTGATTTTCAAGATATCGCCCAAGAGGAAATTGACCAAGCCATGAAGGCCTTGGTTACCAATCAAGATTTTTACATTGGTTCGTCTAATCAAGTCTACTTTTTCGATGAAGAAACCAAGAAAATTCGCCAAAATCTACAGGAACTGGGGCAGTTTGAATTAAAAGATGGGGCCTTGCAGGCTCGAAAATCCTTGGCTTATAGTTTAGCTCATCTTTTTGAGGGGCGTGACCGTGTTTCTTTTTCACAAGAATTCCAGAATTTGGCCCACGACTTGACGCATCCAGAGGATTTCCCTAGACAAGCAACTCAGGTTCAGGCTGATTTGCGAGATTATCAGGAAAAGGGAATCGGCTGGCTGCAAATGCTCCATCATTATGATTTTGGTGGGATTTTGGCTGATGATATGGGACTTGGTAAAACCCTGCAGACTATTGCTTTTTTGACCAGTCAAGTGACAAAAGAAAGCCGGGTTTTGATTTTAGCTCCGTCAGGTTTGATTTACAACTGGGCAGATGAGTTTCAGAAATTTGCCCCACAGTTGGATGTGGCTGTTGTTCATGGTTTGAAAGCTAGTCGTGAGGAGATTCTTGCTGAGAACCATCAAATCTATGTGACGAGCTATGCTACCTTCCGTCAGGATAGCGATCTTTATCAGGGGATGGCCTTTGACTTCCTTTTCTTAGATGAGGCTCAGGTCATGAAGAACGCCCAGACCAAGATTGCTCAGACATTGAGACAATTTGTGGTGCCATCAGTATTTGCCCTGTCAGGAACTCCTATTGAAAACCATCTAGGTGAGCTGTGGTCTATTTTCCAAATCGTCATGCCAGGACTTTTGCCAAGCAAGAAAGAATTTATGAAATTACCAGCTGAGCGCGTTGCTCAGTTTATCAAACCTTTCGTGATGCGGCGCAAGAAAGAAGAAGTTCTGACTGAATTGCCAGACTTGATTGAAGTGGTTTATAAAAATGAACTGGAAGACCAGCAAAAGGCTATCTACCTAGCCCAGTTGCAACAGATGCGGGACCGTCTAGCTCAAGTGTCAGATCAGGAATTCCAGCGAAGTCGGGTGGAAATCTTGTCTGGTCTGATGCGCTTGCGTCAAATTTGTGATACTCCTGCCCTCTTTATGGAGGATTATCAGGGTGCCAGTGGTAAACTGGATAGTCTCCAAGACCTGCTAGTACAGGTGGCAGACGGTGGACACCGTGTCTTGATTTTCTCGCAGTTCAAGGGAATGTTGGAGAAAATAGAACAAGAACTGCCAGACTTGGGCTTGACATCTTTTAAAATTACGGGTTCAACCCCAGCCAAGGAAAGACAAGACATGACCAAAGCCTTTAACCAAGGGGAAAGAGATGCCTTTCTGATTTCCCTCAAGGCTGGTGGTGTCGGTCTGAATCTGACAGGTGCTGATACGGTTATCTTGGTTGACCTTTGGTGGAATCCTGCGGTGGAAGCGCAAGCCATTGGCCGTGCCCATCGGATGGGTCAGGAAGAAACGGTTGAGGTCTATCGCTTGGTGACCAAGGGAACCATTGAAGAAAAAATTCAGGAACTCCAAGAACAGAAGAAACATCTGGTGTCACAGGTATTGGACGGCACAGAGTCACGTGGCAGTCTGACCTTAGCAGAAATTAGAGAAATTTTGGGAATTTCTGAAGCCAGCACTTGAAAAATCAAGACAATACGCTATAATGAAGTGTTGAAAGGAAATAGAAAATGAGAGAAGAACGATTTCCATTGGTGTCAGATGACGAGGTCATGCTGACTGAGATGCCGGTTATGGACCTCTATGATGAGTCTGACTTTATCAGTAATATCAAGGGAGAATACCGTGATAAGAATTATCTGGAGTGGGCCCCTATTACTGAAGAAAAACCAGCAAAACCGATTGAAAAGCCAGTAGAGAAACCTAAGAAGGCTGGCTTAGGAGTAAAAAAAGAAGGAAAGAGCTATGCGGAGGTGGCGCGTGAAGAAGCGCGTGCGGATTTGAAAAAGAAACGCTCAGCAAGTTATCTGACTAAGGATATTACGCCTACAAGACGCCATTCTCAGCCAAGTCTGGTTAGACAGGGGAATCAACCTACCGCGCCTTTCCAAAAGGAAAATCCTGGTGAATTTGTCAAATATAGTCAAAAATTGACCCAGTCTCATTACATCTTGGCGGAAGAAGTGAGCCATATTTCGACTCAAGCTGAGTCAAAAGAAACTTCTGGCCCAAAGAAAAACAACTATGATTTTCTGAAGAAGAGTCAAATCTACAATAAAAAGAATCAACAAAAAGAACAAGAACGTCAGGTTGCCCAAGAGTTGAATCTGACAAGAATTACGGAATAGGGGAGAAAACATGTCAAAGACATATCATTTTATCGGAATTAAGGGATCAGGGATGAGTGCCTTGGCCTTGATGTTGCACCAAATGGGGCATAAGGTACAGGGTTCAGATGTTGAAAAGTACTACTTTACTCAACGTGGTCTTGAGCAGGCAGGGATTACCATTCTTCCTTTTGATGAAAAGAATCTAGACGGTGATATGGAAATTATCGCTGGAAATGCCTTTCGTCCAGATAACAACGTCGAAATTGCCTATGCGGACCAAAATGGCATTAGCTACAAACGTTACCATGAGTTCCTAGGTAGCTTTATGCGTGATTTTGTTAGCATGGGAGTAGCAGGAGCGCATGGAAAAACTTCAACGACAGGTATGTTATCTCATGTCTTGTCGCACATCACAGATACTAGCTTCTTGATTGGGGATGGGACAGGTCGTGGTTCAGCTAATGCTAAATATTTTGTCTTTGAATCTGACGAATATGAGCGTCACTTCATGCCTTACCACCCAGAATATTCTATTATTACCAACATTGACTTTGACCATCCAGACTATTTCACAAGCCTAGAGGATGTTTTCAATGCCTTTAACGACTATGCTAAACAAATTACCAAAGGTTTGTTTATCTACGGAGAAGATGCTGAGTTGCGTAAGATTACGTCTGATGCACCAATTTATTATTATGGTTTTGAAGCAGAAAGTAATGACTTTGTCGCTAGTGATCTTCTTCGTTCAACAACTGGTTCAACCTTCACAGTTCATTTCCGTGGTCAAGAATTAGGGCAATTCCACATTCCAACCTTTGGTCGTCACAATATCATGAATGCGACAGCTGTTATTGGTCTTCTTTACACAGCAGGATTTGATTTGAACTTGGTGCGTGAACACTTGAAAACATTTGCCGGTGTTAAGCGTCGTTTCACTGAGAAAATTGTCAATGACACGGTGATTATCGATGACTTTGCCCACCATCCAACAGAAATCATTGCAACCTTGGATGCGGCTCGTCAGAAATACCCAAGCAAGGAAATCGTAGCAGTCTTCCAACCTCATACCTTTACAAGAACCATTGCCTTGTTGGATGAATTTGCCCACGCTTTGAACCAAGCGGATGCAGTTTACCTAGCGCAAATTTATGGATCTGCTCGTGAAGTAGATCATGGTGATGTTAAGGTAGAAGACCTAGCCAATAAAATCAATAAGAAACACCAAGTGATCACTGTTGAAAATGTTTCTCCACTCCTTGACCATGACAATGCTGTCTATGTCTTTATGGGAGCAGGAGATATCCAAACCTATGAATACTCATTCGAGCGTCTCTTGTCTGACTTGACAAGCAATGTTCAATAGGAAGTTTTCATGGAAATTCCAATTAATATCATTCAGGCAAGTAAATCTGATTTGGCTGAGATAGAGGTACTCCAGGCTTCATCTTTTCCAGCTGAAAAGCAGCAACCTTCCCATATTTTAGAAGAAAGTATTCGTAAGTATGCGGATACCTTTCTTCTAGCTAAGGATGAAAATCAGCTTCTGGGCTATGTTCTAGGTGGTCCTTACCCACACAATCCGAAATGTCTAGAAATACATTCTTTAGTCATTGAGTCTGACCATCAGAGACAGGGCTTAGGAACGCTTCTTCTTGCGGCTTTGAAAGATGTGGCAGTTGAGCTGGATTACAAAGCTATTCGTTTGAAGAGTCCAGATGAGTTGCTTTCCTATTTTGAAATGAACGGTTTTATTGATGAAGAAGAGACAGATTCGCTTTATGTAGCTAGTCAAGGTTTTAGTATGATTTGGTTTAATCTCTTTTTTTAGGAGGCACAATGGAAATTAGGAAAGCAAGATTAGAAGATTTAGATCATATCGTTGAGATTGAACTAGAAAATTTTTCGATCGAAGAAGAAATTCCTCGCTCTGTTTTTAAGGCGCATTTGCGAGAAATTCAGACCTCGTTTCTGGTTGCAGAAAAAGAAGGCAGAATCATGGGGTATATAGAAGGGCCAGTTGGACCACACCGCCATCTGCAAGATCAGTCTTTTACAGAAGAGATAGAAGATTATAGTCATGAGCCTGGTGGCTATATCTCTGTGACCTGTCTTTCTATTGCCAAGGAGGCACAGGGCCTTGGACTTGGTCAGAAATTACTAACAGCCTTGAAAGAGTTGGCTCTTGAACACGAAAGAGAAGGCATTAATCTAACCTGTCATGACTATCTCATCGCCTACTATGAAAAACAAGGATTTGTTAATGAAGGCCTGTCCCAGTCAACCTTTGCAGGGGAAACATGGTATGATATGATTTGGGAAGCTAAAAAATAAGCTAGAAAAGCATGCTAGGTTGCTTTTCTTTCGTTTTTAAGATATAATATTATGGACTGTCAACAAGGAGGTAAATCTTTTGAGTGAAAATCCAAAAGAAGAAAAATTAAGCTTTAAAGAGCAGATTTTACGTGATTTAGAGAGAGTAAAAAAACAAGATAGAAGTGAGCAAGAAAACGAGATTACAAGTTTTGAAACTCCTTCGTCTCCAGAAGATTCAGTAGTTCCGTCAACTCAGGACCATGAACCTTCAGCAGAAGAGTTGATGGCTAATTCTCTCTCTGTTGTGGATCAAATATTAAAGAACGCTCCTAGTGTTCCGTCACGTTCAAATGATATTTCGGATGAAATTGCAGCAAATGAAGAAGTTGCAGAATCTAAAATTGAAGCGGCTACTGAGCCTGTAGTTGAACCTGTAGAACCTATTTTTGAGCCAGTTCAACCGAAAGTAGAACCTGTAAAGCTTAACGAAGACAAAGAATTTAACGAGATTCCAACAAAGGTTGCGGTGTCGTATAAAACAAGTAAACAGCAGAAAGAAGTTAGTACTCCTGCACAGGATAATGAGCTATCTGAGTCAGCTGAATTAACAGACAGCCTAGCTAGTGCTCCGAGACGTAGTCGTCGCGAAGCTACAAAATCAACTGCTAAGAAGAAGCCAAAAGGGAAAGGATGTCTTGTTGGCTTCCTGTTATTCTTGGTAGTTGTTGCTCTTGGTGGCTATTTTGGCTATGTCTATATCCAAGATTCATTTAAACCTGTAGATGCAAACTCTAAGGAATATGTAACGGTTCAAATCCCAGAAGGCTCCAATGTCCAAGAAATTGGGAATGCTTTGGAAAAATCTGGTTTGGTCAAAAATGGAATTATCTTCAGCTTGTATGCTAAGTACAAAAATTACTCTGATTTCAAATCAGGATATTATAACTTGATGAAGAGTATGAGTACGGATGATTTGATTAAAGAATTGCAAAAAGGTGGTACACCTGAACCTCAGGCTCCATCTCTTGCGAACTTGACAATTCCAGAAGGTTATACGATTGATCAAATCGCACAAGCAGTGGGACAACTTGAAGGTAATTTTAAAGAAGCTCTTACGGCAGATGCCTTCTTGACAAAAGTTCAAGATGAAACCTTTATTGCTCAAGAGGTAGCTAAGTATCCAAACTTGCTTGGAAGTTTGCCAACAAAAGAGTCTGGTGTTCGTTATCGTTTGGAGGGATATCTTTTCCCAGCAACATACTCTATCAAGGAAAGCACAACTATTGAAAGTTTGATTGATGAGATGCTGTTTGCTATGGATAAGGCCTTATCAAACCATTATAGTGCGATTAAAGAAAAGAATTTGACGGTTAATGAACTATTGACGATTGCATCCCTTGTAGAAAAAGAGGGTGCTCAGATAGAAGATCGCAAAAAAATTGCTGGTGTCTTCTATAACCGTTTGAACCTTGGTATGCCACTTCAAAGCAATATTGCGATTTTATATGCTCAAGGAAAACTTGGTCAGAAAATTAGTTTAGCAGATGATGCTGGAATTGATACAAATATTGATTCACCTTTTAACGTCTATACTCGTTTAGGTCTTATGCCTGGGCCAGTTGATAGTCCAAGTCTTGATGCTATTGAAGCAAGTGTTAACCAAACAAAGAGTGAATATTTGTACTTTGTAGCCAATGTTGAAGACGGAAAAGTTTACTTTGCAACAACTAAAGATGAACATGATCAAAATGTTGCACAGCATATCAACAGCAAATTATCCCAATCAAGTAGTGCAAACTAAAATTATGTGGTTCGCCACATAATTTTGCTTTAAAAGTTAAATAAGAAAGTTGAGAAAAATGGCAGAAAAAACATATCCTATGACCCTAGCGGAAAAGGAAAAACTTGAAAAAGAATTAGAAGAATTGAAATTGGTCCGCCGACCAGAAGTGGTAGAACGCATTAAGATTGCCCGTTCATACGGTGACCTTTCTGAAAACAGTGAATATGAAGCAGCTAAGGATGAACAAGCCTTTGTCGAAGGACAAATCTCTAGCTTGGAAACAAAAATTCGCTATGCTGAAATCGTCAATAGCGACTCAGTTGCTCAAGACGAAGTAGCGATTGGTAAAACAGTCACTATCCAAGAAATTGGTGAGGACGAAGAAGAAGTTTATATTATCGTAGGTTCAGCGGGTGCGGATGCCTTTGCAGGTAAAGTTTCAAATGAAAGCCCAATTGGACAAGCCTTGATTGGCAAGAAAACAGGTGACACAGCAACTATTGAAACACCTGTTGGTAGCTATGATGTAAAAATTTTGAAGGTTGAAAAAACAGCCTAAAAACAAAAAAGGAGTGGGGGGGCAATGCGCTTCACTCACTCCTTTTTCCATTTTAAATTGAATTGGAGACGATATGAGTTCAAAGAAGAAAAAAAATAAGATGGAACGTGGTCTGACCAATCGTCACGTGCAGGTTATGGCCATTGCGGGAACAATTGGAACAGGACTCTTTTTGGGAGCGGGTCGATCTATCAGCCTAACAGGTCCTTCTATTGTACTAATTTATATGATTACGGGGGCCTTCATGTTCCTCATGATGCGTGCGGTTGGGGAAATGCTCTACCAAGATCCTGAGCAACATACCTTTATCAACTTTATCACGCGTCATTTAGGTAAGGGCTGGGGTTATTTCTCAGTTTGGTCTTACTGGTTATCCGTTGTCTTTATCGGTATGGCGGAAATCACTGCGATCTCTCACTATGTTCAGTTCTGGTTCCCTAGCTGGCCAAGTTGGATGATTGAGATTGGATTTTTGACCATTCTAGCCTTGGTCAATCTGATCGCGGTGAAGCTCTTTGGGGAAGTTGAGTTTTGGTTCGCTATGGTCAAGATTGTGGCTATTTTAGCCATGATTGCAACGGGAGTCTTTATGGTCTTGACAGGCTTTAAGACACCTCATGGAGTAGCAAGTTTGGCTAATATTGCCGACAATTTCTCCCTTTTCCCAAATGGTGGAGTGAACTTTGTCATGGCCTTCCAGATGGTTTTCTTTGCCTACCTCATGATTGAGTTTATCGGGGTAACGACTTCAGAAACAAAAAATCCACGCCAGGTCTTGCCAAAAGCCGTTAAGGAAATTCCTTTGCGTATCGCCTTTTTCTACGGTGGTGCCCTCTTAGCCATCATGGCTATCATTCCATGGCGTGAGCTTGCATCGGCTGATTCACCTTTTGTTACAGTATTTGAATTGGCAGGTATCAAGTGGGCAGCAGCCTTGATTAACTTCGTCGTTTTGACCTCAGCAGCATCTGCTCTTAACTCAACCCTTTATTCAACAGGGCGTCATTTATACCAGATTGCCCATGATTCGCCAAATCGCTTCCTAAAAGCAATTAAAGCAGATACTCTTTCTCGCCACAATGTACCACAAAATGCTATCATCGCTTCAGCAATCTTGATTGCCCTAGCAGCCTTTATCAATATCTTGCCAGGTGTTTCCGATGCCTTTGCCTTGATTACAGCATCATCATCAGGTGTCTATATCGCCATTTATATCTTGATTATGGTTGCTCACCTTAAATATCGCAAGTCACCAGATTTTATGGCGGATGGCTATCTCATGCCCCATTATCGTTTCCTAAATCCTTTAACCATGCTCTTCTTTGCCTTTGTCTTCGTAACCCTCTTTTTACAAGAGTCTACATTTGTCGGAGCAATTGGATCAGCTATCTGGATTATCGGTTTCGGGATTTACAGCCAGTGGAAATTTAGAAAATAGATTTGAAACTCATCAACTCAGGTTGGTGAGTTTTTGCTAGTTTGACAGTCTATTGAAATAAGACTATAATCAAGCTGTAACAGTATTTGAGGAGGTTTAGATGTACTTTAGATTGGAAAATAAGGAATCCCATAAATCACAAGAAATAGGGAATCTGATTCGTGTTTATAACCGTTCAAAAAGAGAAGAGGCTGAAAGTGAGCCACTTAATCTTTATGTCGAAGATGAAAAGGGTAATCTCCTGGCAGGTTTGATAGCAGAGACTTTTGGAAATTGGCTAGAAATCGAGTATTTATTTGTAAAAGAGGAACTGAGAGGGCAAGGAGTCGGTTCAAGACTATTGCAGCAAGCAGAAACTGAAGCTAAGAATCGAAACTGTCGATTTGCTTTTGTCAATACTTACCAGTTTCAAGCTCCAGATTTTTATAAAATGCATGGCTACAAGGAAGTCTTTAGGTTACAAGATTATCCCTACATTGGGCAAAGATATTATTACCAAAAGGATTTGTAAGGAGAATAAAGCAAAGAAGGGCTTTATATAAGTATGGAGGTATGATGGTGGCTATGGGTAACGTTTAAGTAGATTCTCGATAAATACTAGTTAGAATCTAGAAATTGTGTCTTTTTAGGTGATATTGAGGACAATACAATTGCAGCTGAGACATTAGATGTGAAATACTACGATGCTATAGATGTTTTGAAAAAAATTGAATAAGCAGAAAACTCTCTATCATTTAGGTGATAGAGGTTTTTTGTTAATAAAATATTACAAAATGACATTTATATATTGCATTAAGTTATGGCGAATGGGCTCAGAAAAAGTTTGAACAAGACATGGATGAACTGGAGAGTGGAGAATAGCTTGTTACTCTTTTCTCAATCCAGCTAAAATGTGATATAATAGTACTAATTTATTGGAATACATGAAAGTTCTTGAAAATTTTCATGGGTTTCTAGCTAAGGAAGTAGGAAAAGTATGTATCCAGATGATAGTTTGACATTGCACACGGACTTGTATCAGATTAACATGATGCAGGTTTACTTTGACCAAGGGATTCACAATAAAAAGGCGGTCTTTGAGGTGTATTTCCGCCAGCAGCCTTTTAAGAATGGCTATGCGGTTTTTGCAGGTTTGGAAAGAATTGTGAGTTATCTTGAAGACCTGCGTTTTTCAGATAGTGATATTGCCTATTTGGAGTCGCTAGGCTATCATGGAGCATTCTTGAATTACCTTCGCAATTTCAAGTTGGAGTTGACCGTTCGTTCTGCCCAAGAAGGGGACTTGGTCTTTGCTAATGAACCGATTGTTCAGGTGGAAGGCCCTCTAGCCCAATGTCAGTTGGTCGAAACGGCTCTTTTGAACATCGTCAACTACCAGACCTTGGTGGCTACTAAGGCAGCTCGTATTCGTTCGGTCATCGAAGATGAGCCTTTGATGGAGTTTGGGACACGTCGGGCTCAAGAAATGGATGCGGCTATCTGGGGAACACGCGCAGCGGTGATTGGTGGCGCCAATGGAACCAGCAACGTGCGTGCGGGTAAACTCTTTGACATTCCTGTTTTGGGGACCCATGCCCACGCCTTGGTACAGGTTTATGGTAACGATTATGAAGCTTTCAAGGCTTATGCTGCGACCCACAAAAATTGTGTCTTTCTTGTGGATACCTATGACACCCTTCGCATTGGGGTACCAGCTGCCATTCAGGTGGCGCGTGAGCTGGGTGACCAGATTAACTTTATGGGTGTGCGGATTGACTCTGGGGATATTGCCTACATTTCTAAGAAAGTTCGTCAGCAACTGGACGAGGCTGGATTTACAGAGGCTAAGATTTATGCTTCTAATGATCTAGATGAAAACACCATCCTCAATCTCAAGATGCAAAAGGCCAAGATTGATGTCTGGGGTGTGGGAACTAAGCTGATTACAGCCTATGACCAGCCAGCTCTTGGGGCAGTTTATAAGATTGTTGCCATCGAAGATGAAAATGGGAACATGCGCAATACCATCAAGCTGTCAAATAATGCGGAAAAAGTGTCTACACCAGGTAAGAAGCAGGTGTGGCGCATTACCAGTCGTGAAAAAGGCAAGTCAGAGGGTGACTACATCACTTATGATGGTGTTGATGTGAGTGACATGACAGAAATCAAGATGTTCCATCCGACTTACACCTACATCAAGAAGACCGTTCGTAATTTTGATGCCGTTCCTCTCTTGGTGGATATCTTCAAAGACGGAAAATTGATTTACAACCTGCCTAGCTTGACTGAGATTCAGGCTTATGCCCGTAAGGAATTTGACAAGCTTTGGGATGAGTACAAGCGCGTGCTCAATCCGCAGCACTATCCAGTAGATTTGGCGCGTGATGTATGGCAAGACAAGATGGACTTGATTGACAAGATGCGCAAGGAAGCTCTTGGTGAAGGAGAAGAAGAATGAGTTTGCAAGAGACTATTATTCAGCAACTGGGTGTCAAACCAGTGATTGATGCCCAAGAAGAAATCCGTCGTTCCATTGATTTCTTAAAGAGATACCTGAAAAAACATCCCTTCCTAAAAACTTTTGTACTAGGGATTTCTGGAGGACAAGACTCAACCTTAGCAGGACGATTGGCTCAACTGGCCATGGAAGAACTGCGAGCAGAAACGGGCGATGACAGCTACAAATTTATCGCTGTCCGCCTGCCTTATGGAGTGCAAGCTGATGAAGCAGATGCTCAAAAAGCCCTTGCCTTTATCCAGCCTGATGTCAGTTTAGTCGTCAATATCAAGGAATCAGCTGACGCCATGACGGCAGCAGTCGAAGCTACAGGTAGTCCTGTTTCAGACTTCAACAAGGGAAATATCAAGGCACGTTGCCGTATGATTGCCCAATATGCCCTTGCTGGTGCCCATAGCGGAGCGGTCATTGGAACAGACCATGCTGCGGAAAATATCACAGGTTTCTTTACCAAGTTTGGTGACGGTGGTGCAGATATTTTACCCCTTTTCCGCCTCAATAAACGCCAAGGAAAACAACTTTTGCAGGAACTTGGTGCAGACCCAGCCCTTTATGAAAAAATCCCAACAGCAGACCTAGAAGAAGACAAACCAGGCCTAGCTGACGAAGTAGCCCTCGGAGTCACTTATGAAGAGATTGACGACTACCTAGAAGGCAAAACAATCAGCCCAGAAGCTCAAGCAAGAATCGAAAACTGGTGGCACAAAGGCCAACACAAACGCCACCTACCAATCACCGTATTTGATGACTTTTGGGAGTAAAAAGGTCCGGTGGACCTTTTTACCCCGAGTTTAGAAATAAGAAAACGAGGAACCTCCAGTGGAGGTTTTCAGCCTCTCACCTTGAAATAAGAAAGTGAGAGAAGGTCTGGGGGACCTTGAACCCTGAGCATGGAAACAGGTAAGCGAAGAAGGTCCGAGAGACCTTTTTAGCTTATTACCTTGAAATTAAAAAGCAAAGTAAATCTAAATTGAGGTTGGGCAGAGAATCATTTATCAGAAAGCGAGGTAGCGTCATGAAAGCAATCGGTACGCAAATATTACACACAGATCGTTTAATCTTGCGAAGATTTGTGGAAAGTGATGCAGAAGCTATGTTTCAGAATTGGGCTTCGTCCGCTGAAAATCTAACCTACGTAACTTGGGATCCTCATCCTGATGTCAAGGTGACTCGAAATTCGATTCGCAATTGGGTTGCCTCCTATGCCAATCCCAACTATTACAAATGGGCTATTTGTCTCAAAGAAAAGCCAGAGCAGGTGATAGGAGATATCAGCATCGTTGCAATAGATGAGAACGATTCTTCTTGTGAAATTGGTTATGTGTTAGGCAAGAAATACTGGGGTCATGGTATAATGACGGAGGCCTTGAAAGCTGTCTTGGACTTCTGTTTTACTCAAGCAGGCTTTCAAGAAGTCAAGGCACGTTATGCTAGTCTCAATCCAGCTTCAGGTCGTGTCATGGAGAAGGCTGGAATGTCCCATCTAAAGACTATTAGCAATGGTGTAGAGAGAAAAGGCTATCTTGCGGACCTTATTTATTATCAGATAAACAGGGAAGAGTAGTAAATTTTCTTTTCAGTTTCCATCAAAGTCAGACTTTGTCTGGCTTTTTTTGCAACTTTTTTTTACATAACCTGATTAAATTCCTATTTTTCCCTATCATTGTCCCTATTTTTTCTGGAGTTTTGGGGCTATAATAGTCCTATCAAATCAAAGAATGGAGGAAGGCAATGGATAATATAATCTTTTTTATCAGTGTTTTTCTTGCTGGAATTCTTTCCTTCTTTTCTCCTTGTATTTTACCCTTGTTACCGGTTTATGCAGGGGTCTTGTTGGATGACAAAGATGGTGCTCATATTTCTAGTGGCAAATTTTCAATCTCAGTTGTCAGTTTATTGCGAACTCTAGTTTTTATAATAGGGATTTCCTTTGTTTTTATCTTACTAGGCTATGGAGCTGGTTTTTTAGGCAATTTGCTTTATGCTTCTTGGTTTCAGTATGTGACGGGTGCGGTTATCATTCTCTTGGGCTTGCACCAGATGGAAGTCTTACATTTTCAGGGACTCTACAAGGAAAGAAGGCTACAATTACAGAGACAGGGGCAAAAGGGTAAGGACTATAGTCAGGCATTTTTACTGGGATTGACCTTTAGTTTTGCTTGGACGCCATGTGTGGGGCCGGTTCTTGGCTCTGTTTTGGCTTTAGCGGCTTCAGGTGGCTCAGGTGCTTGGCAGGGAGCTGGTCTCATGTTGGTTTACACGCTGGGTTTGGCGCTACCATTTTTGGTTCTAGCTCTTGCCTCCAGCTATGTTTTGAAACATTTCCGAAAACTCCATCCCTACCTCGGAACCCTCAAAAAAGTGGGTGGTTTCCTTATAATCGTAATGGGAATTTTGGTGCTTTTGGGAAATACGTCTATTTTGACAAGATTATTTGAATAGAGAGGAAGAAGAAATGAAAAAATGGCAAACATGTCTCCTTGGGGTCGGCTCAATCTGTTGCTTGGCAGCCTGTTCGGCTAAAAACATGTCAGATGAAGCTACTATGAAGGAGCAAACAAAAACAGAACAAGTTAGTTCGCAAACTGCGACTAAAGGTCAGGCAGTTGCTGATTTCGAACTGACAGGAGTAGATGGCAAGACCTACCGCTTGTCTGATTACAAGGGAAAGAAAGTCTATCTCAAATTCTGGGCTTCTTGGTGTTCCATCTGTCTAGCTAGTCTTCCTGACACGGATGAAATTGCTAAAGATGCTGGTGATGATTATGTGGTCTTGACAGTAGTGTCACCTGGACATAAGGGGGAACAAGCTGAATCGGACTTTAAGAATTGGTACAAGGGTTTGGATTATAAAAATTTCCCAGTTCTAATTGACCCATCAGGTAAACTTTTAGAAAGTTATGGTGTTCGTTCTTATCCAACTCAAGCCTTTATAGACAAGGAAGGAAAGCTGGTCAAAACGCAACCAGGTTTTATGGATAAGGATATGATTTTAAAGACATTGAAAGAAATGGGGTAGAGAAAGGTCATGAATGATAAAGTAAAATTGTTTGTCTTGGCAGGGATTTTTTTCCTAGCCATAAGCGGTTTCTATTTTCTATTGATGCGAAATGCAGGGCGGACAGATAGCTCTCAAATTGAGAAAGCAGCAGTTAGCCAAGGAGGAAAAACAGTGAAAAAAACAGAAGTGAGTAAAGATGCAGACTTGCACGAAATTTATCTGGCTGGGGGATGTTTCTGGGGAGTTGAGGAATACTTCTCACGCGTTCCCGGTGTGACAGATGCCGTATCAGGCTATGCAAATGGTAGAGGAGAAACAACTAAGTACGAATTGATCAACCAAACAGGGCATGCAGAAACTGTCCATGTCACCTATGATGCTAATCAAATTTCCCTCAAGGAAATCCTGCTTCATTATTTCCGCATTATCAATCCAACCAGCAAAAATAAACAAGGAAATGATGTGGGAACCCAGTACCGTACTGGTGTTTATTACACAGATGACAAGGATTTAGAGGTGATTAACCAAGTCTTTGATGAGGTGGCTAAGAAATACGATCAACCTCTATCAGTTGAAAAGGAAGCCTTGAAGAATTTTGTAGTGGCAGAGGATTACCATCAAGACTATCTCAAGAAAAATCCAAATGGCTACTGCCATATCAATGTTAATCAGGCGGCCTACCCCGTCATTGATGCCAGCAAATATCCTAAGCCAAGTGATGAAGAATTGAAAAAGACCTTGTCACCTGAGGAGTATGCAGTCACCCAGAAAAATCAAACAGAACGAGCTTTTTCAAACCGTTACTGGGATAAATTTGAATCTGGTATCTATGTGGATGTAGCAACTGGTGAACCTCTCTTTTCATCAAAGGATAAGTTTGAGTCTGGTTGTGGCTGGCCTAGTTTTACCCAACCCATCAGTCCAGATGTTGCCACCTACAAGGAAGATAAGTCTTACAATATGACACGCATGGAAGTGCGAAGCCGAGTTGGAGATTCTCACCTTGGCCATGTCTTTACGGATGGACCTCAGGATAAGGGTGGCTTGCGCTACTGTATCAATAGTCTTTCCATCCGCTTTATTTCCAAAGACCAAATGGAAGAAAAAGGCTACGCTTATTTACTAGATTATGTTGATTAAGAGGGCTTTCCTAGGCAGTTAGAGGAGAATTTTGCTATACTGATACTAGTAAGTGACAAAGGAGAGAAGCATGACCTATACAATCTTAATCGTAGAAGATGAATATCTGGTAAGACAAGGCTTGACCAAGCTGGTCAATGTAGCAGCCTACGATATGGAAATCATCGGTCAGGCTGAAAATGGAAGACAGGCTTGGGACTTGATTCAAAAGCAGGTGCCAGATATCATTCTAACCGATATCAACATGCCTCAGCTAAATGGCATCCAGTTAGCCAGTCTGGTCCGAGAAACCTATTCTCAGGTGCATTTGGTCTTTTTAACAGGTTACGATGATTTTGATTATGCTTTGTCTGCTGTCAAACTAGGTGTGGATGACTACCTGCTCAAGCCCTTTTCTCGTCAGGATATTGAGGAAATGTTGGGGAAAATCAAGCAAAAGTTGGATAAGGAAGAGAAAGAAGAGCAGTTACAAGATTTATTGACCGATAAGTTTGAAGGAAACATGGCCCAGAAAATCCAGTCCCATCTGGCTGATAGCCAGTTTAGTTTAAAGTCTTTGGCTAGTGACTTGGGCTTTAGTCCGACTTATCTGAGTTCTTTGATTAAGAAAGAGTTGGGACTGCCTTTTCAGGATTATTTGGTGCGAGAACGTGTCAAACAAGCTAAGCTTTTGCTTTTAACTACAGATCTGAAGATTTATGAGATCGCAGAGAAGGTTGGTTTTGAAGATATGAACTATTTTACCCAACGCTTTAAGCAGATTGCGGGTGTGACACCTCGTCAGTTTAAGAAGGGAGAAGGCCGATGAAGCGTTCTTCTCTCCTAGTCAGAATGGTTATTTCCATCTTTCTGGTCTTTCTCATTCTCCTAGCTCTGGTCGGGACTTTCTACTATCAATCTAGTTCATCAGCCATTGAGGCTACTATTGAGGGCAATAGCCAAACGACTATCAGTCAGACTAGCCACTTTATCCAGTCTTATATCAAAAAATTAGAAACCACCTCTACCAGTTTGACCCAGCAGACGGATGTCCTAGCCTATGCTGAGAATCCCAGTCCAGACAAGGTCAAGGGAATTCGAGATCTATTTTTGACTATCTTGAAGGCAGACAAGGACTTGAAAACTGTTGTGCTGGTGAGTAAATCCGGTCAGGTCATTTCTACGGATGATAGTGTGCAGATGAAAACCTCCTCTGATATGATGGCTGAGGATTGGTACCAAAAGGCTATTCATCAGGGAGCCATGCCAGTTTTGACCCCAGCTCGTAAATCAGATAGTCAGTGGGTTATTTCTATCACTCAAGAACTTGTTGATGCAAAGGGAGCCAATCTGGGTGTACTTCGTTTGGATATTTCTTATGAAACTCTGGAAGCCTATCTAAATCAACTCCAGTTGGGGCAGCAGGGCTTTGCCTTTATCATCAATGAAAACCATGAATTTGTTTATCATCCTCAACACACAGTTTATAGTTCGTCTAGCGAAATGGAGGCTATGAAACCCTACATTGAGACAGGGCAGGGCTATACTCCAGATCACAAATCCTACGTCAGTCAGGAAAGGATTGCTGGAACTGATTGGACGGTGCTTGGTGTGTCTTCGTTGGAGAAGTTAGACCATGTTCGGAGTCAACTCATGTGGACCTTGCTTGGAGCCAGTGTCACATCTCTTCTTGCCTGTCTCTGCTTGGTGTGGCTTAGTCTTAAACGCTGGATTGCTCCTCTGAATGACTTGAGAGAAACCATGCTGGAGATTGCTTCTGGTAATCAGAATCTTCGTGCGAAGGAAACTGGTGCCCATGAACTGCGAGAAGTGACTCGCCAGTTTAATGCTATGTTGGATCAGATTGATCAGCTGATGGCGGATATTCGCAGGCAGGAAGAAACGACCCGTCAGTACCAACTTCAAGCCCTATCGAGCCAGATTAATCCGCATTTCCTCTATAATACATTGGACACCATCATTTGGATGGCTGAATTTCAGGATAGTCAGCGAGTGGTTCAGGTGACCAAGTCCTTAGCGACTTATTTCCGCTTAGCGCTCAATCAAGGCAAAGATTTGATTTGCCTGTCTGACGAAATCAATCATGTCCGCCAGTATCTCTTTATCCAGAAACAACGCTATGGAGATAAGCTGGAATATGAGATTGATGAAAATCCTGCCTTTGATAATTTAGTCTTGCCCAAGCTGGTGTTACAACCCTTGGTAGAAAATGCCCTTTACCATGGCATTAAGGAAAAAGAAGGTCAGGGTCATATTAAAGTTTCTGTTCAGAAACAGGATTCAGGATTGGTCATCCGTATTGAGGATGATGGCGTTGGTTTCCAAGATGCTAGCGATAGTAGTCAAAGTCAACTCAAACGTGGGGGGGTTGGTCTTCAAAATGTTGCTCAACGGCTCAAACTTCATTTTGGAGAAGATTACCAAATGAAGATCGATTCTATTCCCTCAAAAGGAACGACAGTTGAAATATACATAAATAGAATAGAAACTAGCTAACTCCCAGTTCATTCTGGGAGTTTTATGCGTAATTAGGCAAGCTTTCTAGGTTGTCTATCTTGCTAAAAAGTAGAAAAAACGATATGATAGATAATGACAAAAGAGGTATCAAGTATGAAGGAAAAAGACATTCAAAGAGAAACAAGCCAGATTGTAAAAGATGTATTAGAAAAGGCCAATTTGAAGCAAGGATCTATCTTTGTTTTGGGTCTTTCTTCTAGTGAGGTGATAGGTGGTCAGATTGGCAAGGAATCTAGCCAAGAAATTGGGGAAATCATTGTGAAGACCATCCTAGATATCTTAGAGGAAAAAGGAATTCATCTAGCTGTTCAAGGTTGTGAACATGTCAATCGGGCCCTCGTCGTTGAACGTCAGGTGGCAGAGCAGTTTGGTCTGGAAATCGTCAGTGCCCTTCCTACCCTTCATGCAGGAGGTTCAGGTCAGTTGGCAGCCTTCAAGTTTATGCAAGATCCAGTTGAGGTTGAATTTATCAAGGCTCATGCTGGATTGGATATCGGAGATACTGCAATTGGCATGCATGTCAAGCATGTTCAGGTTCCGATTCGCCCTCTTTTGAGAGAAATTGGGCATGCCCATGTAACGGCTCTTGCTAGTCGTCCAAAATTAATTGGAGGTGCGCGTGCGCATTACCCACAAGATTCTATCAGAAAGTCGTGAGAATGAAAAAAACAAAACAACAACTAGAAAAAATCACCAAATATTCGATTCGTAAGCTAACTGTTGGTGTAGGTCCTGTAGCCATTGGGGCCTTCCTTTTTGGAGCCAGTACCCTTTCAGTAGATAAGGTGCACGCCAATGAAGTCGGTGGTGCTCATAGTGTTCATTACCGTTATTTGGCGGAGCAGGAATTGACCGAGTCTGAAAAAGCTCTGATTCATCATGAGGTTCCAACAGAGTTTCAAGATGAAGATATTATTTATGTAGTTTATCGCAAGAAGGCGACTACCAGTCAACAACTTCCTTACACAGGAAGTAAGGAAGTTGCTCTAGCAGGTCTTGGCTTGGCAACAGCCTCGCTAGCGGTTCTATTAGTTTCAAAGAAACACCGCAGTAAAGTACTAGGGGTTCTCTTAATCAGTTCTATTGGAGTCAGCAATTTTGTACCTTTTACTGCCTTTGCATTTGAAAATAAAGAGTTGCTTTCTTATAACCAAACTATTTCAGCCTCTACACAAGAAGGCTTGGCTAAAGGAGTTATTCATATTGAAGGATATGAGTATGTTGGTTACTTTAAAGAATCAAAATCGACTATCAATACAAAAAGTAAAAAAGGCGAATCTTTAGTTCAAGAACCGCAAGCAGCATATACTGGAAAGGTTGAGGCTAAAGGCACTCAAGAAACTGGTAAAGAAGGCGAATCTTTAGTTCAAGAACCACAAGCAGCATATACTGGAAAGGTTGAGGCTAAAGGCACTCAAGAAACTGGTAAAGAAGGCGAATCTTTAGTTCAAGAACCACAAGCAGCATATACTGGAAAGGTTGAGGCTAAAGGCACTCAAGAAACTGGTAAAGAAGGCGAATCTTTAGTTCAAGAACCACAAGCAGCATATACTGGAAAGGTTGAGGCTAAAGGCACTCAAGAAACTGGTAAAGAAGGCGAATCTTTAGTTCAAGAACCGCAAGCAGCATATACTGGAAAGGTTGAGGCTAAAGGCACTCAAGAAACTGGTAAAGAGGGCGAATCCTTAGTCCAAGAACCGCAAACAGCATATTCAGGCAAAATCGAGGCTAAAGGTACTCAGGAACCCGGTAAAGAGGGCGAGTCTTTAGTTCAAGAACCGCAAACAGCATATTCAGGCAAAATCGAGGCTAAAGGTACTCAAGAGACTGGTAAAGAGGGCGAGTCCTTAGTTCAAGAACCGCAAACAGCATATTCAGGCAAAATCGAGGCTAAAGGTACTCAAGAACCTGTTAAAGAAGGTGAGTCTTTAGTTCAAGAACCGCAAGCAGCATATACTGGCAAGGTTGAGGCTAAAGGCACTCAGGAACTAGGTAAAGAGGGCAAATCCTTAGTTCAAGAACCGCAAGCAGCATATACAGGGAAGGTTGAGGCTAAAGGCACTCAAGAAACTGGTAAAGAAGGCGAATCTTTAGTTCAAGAAAAGTTACCTGAATATAAAGTAACTGAGGGCGCGGTTACGAAAGAAACTACTACTGAGATTGACTATAAGACAGAAATTATCGAGGATCCAACCAAATATACGGATGAAGAAACTGTAGTCCAAGATGGAGAAAAGGGTAGTAAAATTACCAAAACGACTTATAAGACCCTCGAAGGTGTTGAGACTGACCAAGTTTTAAATACAACAACCACTGTCGTCAAAGAACCAGTCACTAAAAAAATAAGTCGTGGGACAAAACCAATTGAAGGAACTCTGGTAGAAGAAAGTCTTGAAAAGATTCCATTTAAGGAAGTTTTTAAAGAAGATGACCAACTGAAAAAAGGTGAAAGAGTTACTGTCCAAGAAGGAAAAGATGGACAGAAAAAAGTTACCAAGACTTACAAAACTATCAAAGGTTTAAAAACTGAAGAAGCACCGAAAATTGTGGAACAGGTTCTGGAGTTAGATCAAGATCGTATTGTCAAATTAGGAACTAAAAACTTTGAAAAACCAATCTTAAGTTTGTCACTTGTTGATGTTCAAGATTTGAAACGATCATCTCAAATTCGTTATAATTTGGAAAATCCAAGTAAGGCAGCCATTAAATCTATCACCTTAACTCTGAAAAAAGGTGATGAGATTGTGAAGACATTGAATGTTTCACCAGAAGATCTAACAGCTTCTTTGACAGACTTACAGTACTACAAAGATTATAAACTTGAAACGAAGATGGTTTATGACCGTGGTGAGGGTGATGAGGAAGAAGTTCTGAAGGAAGAGCCGCTAAGAATTGATCTCAAAAAAGTTGAAATCAAGAACATAAAAGAAACAAGCTTGATAAGTGTTGATGCTGACGGAAACGAAACAGACACTAGTTTGCTGACAGAAAAACCAGCTAATCTTGCTCCACTTTACCTACGAGTTACAACTCACGACAACAAAGTTACAAGACTGGCTGTTGACAAGATTGAAGAAGTAGAAAAAGACGGAAAAACGTTATTTAAAGTTACTGCAACAGCTCCTGATTTAGTTCAGCACACAGATGCTTCTAAATTGGCAAACGAGTATGTCCATTACTTTGAAAAACAAAAAGCACACGATGGTGATGTATATTATAGCTTTAACGACCTAGTAACGGCTATGAAAGCTAATCCAAGCGGTACCTTTAAACTTGGTGCAGATTTGAATGCAGCAAATGTACCAACTCCGAATAAACAATATGTACCTGGTAAATTTAGCGGAACTTTAACAAGTGTTGACGGTAAACAATATACCATTCATAATATGGCTCGTCAGTTGTTCGATAACGTTGAAGGCGGTACAGTTAAAAACATTAACTTAGGTAATGTTAATATTAATATGCCTTGGATTGAAAATATTTCCGCACTATCAAGAGTAATTAAAAATGCCACAGTTGAAAATGTTAAGGTAACTGGTAGTATCCTTGGTAAAGATGGTATTGCTGGTATCGTAAATAAAGGAGATACTGGTGGACTTCTTAAAAATGTTGCTTTCATCGGTAAACTAACAGGTGTCGGTAATAAAGGTTGGGATCTTGGTGGTATCGCCGGAGAACTTTGGCGTGGTAATATTAAACATGCATACGTAGATGCTGATATTGTTGCAGATAGAGCACGTGTTGGTGGACTTGTCGCTAGAACCGATAACGGTTCTGATCCTAATGGTATTGATAAATACGCTTCTGTTCGTAACGCTGTTACTAAAGGAACTATTGATGTGAAGAACCCTGTTGAGGTAGGTGGTTTCATTAGTAAAAACTGGACATGGGGGCGTGTTGCTGACACAGTTTCAATGATGAAAGTCAAAAACGGTGAAGAATTCTACGGTTCTAGAGATTTAGAAGCAGAAGGTGGATATTACACAAAAAACTGGATTGAAAGAAACTACGTTGTTAAAGATGTGAGTGAAGGTTCTCACTCATTTAACGGTTCTCGTAGTAATCGAATCCAAGAAATCAGCCTAGAAGATGCAAATAAAAAAATAGAATCATTCGGAATTACAGCTGATAAGTTTGAAATTAAACCTCTTGTTGAAGATGCACTTAATAACGTAAAACCAAAAACAGATACTTATAAAGATACTCAAGATTATGACGCATCTCGCGAACTTGCTTATCGTAACATCGAAAAACTTCAACCATTCTACAATAAAGAATGGATTGTAAACCAAGGTAACAAGATTCCAGCTGGTTCTAAATTATTAACTACAGAGGTGTTATCTGTTACAGGTATGAAAGATGGTCAATTTGTGACTGATTTATCAAATGCAGATCACATTATGATTCATTACGCTGATAAGACGAAAGAAATTAAAGCTATTACACAAAAAGAATCTAAGGTTCAACAGGTTCGTGAATATAGTATTGAAGGATTAGGTGATATTGTCTATACACCAAATATGGTTGTTAAAGATAGGACACAATTGATCAGCGATATCAAAGCTAAATTAGCTTCTGTTGAACTTGATTCAGATGAAGTTCGTAAGATTAATAACAATCCTAAGATGTTATACATGGAAGAAAGCTTCAAAGAAGTAAAAGATAATCTTGATGCTTTAGTTAAAGCTTTAGTTGAAAATGAAGACCACCAATTAAATACGGACGAAGCAGCTAAACGTGCATTGATTAAAAAAGTTGAAGATAACAAAGCTAAAATTATGTTAGCTCTGGCTTACTTAAACCAATACTATGGAATTAAATTTGACGGATTAAATATCAAAAATATGATGACCTTCAAACCGGATTTCTACGGTAAGAACGTTAACGTACTTGATAGATTAATCAGCTTCGCTTCAAATGGTAACAACCTAAAAGGTGATCAATCACACGATGCATTTAACAGAGCTCTTGCAAGTGCTACTGGTAAAGCTAACTTACACGAATTTCTGAAGTACAACATGGAATTATTCACTAGTGAAACAGATATGAATACTTGGTTCAAGAACAACATTGCAGATAACGCTTATGTTGTTGAGAAACAATCATCAAATCCTGATTTTGCGAATAAGAAACATAAATTGTATGAAGTAATTAATAATGGACATCACGGACGTTATATTCTACCACTTCTGAACCTGAAGAAAGCGCATATGATCTTAATTACGACATATAATACCATTGCCTTTAGTTCATTTGAGAAATACGGTAAGAACACAGCAGAAGAACGTGAAGCATTCAAGAAGCAAGTTGATTTACGTGCGCAAGAACAAATCAATTATTTAGACTTCTGGTCAAGACTTGCTGCAGATAATGTACGAAATAATCTTCTTAAGAGTGAAAATATGGTTCCATCTGCAATTTGGGATAACCATGATGTACCAGGTTTGGGATGGGTTGACCGTATGGGACATACGAAGAAAGGTGATTTTGCTCCAATTCGTGAATTCTATGGTCCGACTGATAAATGGCATGGATACAATGGAATGGGTGCATACGCTTATATCTTCCAAAATCCACAACCACAAGAGGCTGTATATTACATCATCTCTAGCATGATTAGTGATTTTGGTACATCTGCATTCACTCACGAAACAACTCACATCAATGACCGTATGGCCTACTTAGGAACATGGCGCCACCGTGAAGGAACAGATGTTGAAGCCTTTGCTCAAGGTATGTTACAATCACCATCAGTTTCAAATCCAAATGGTGAATATGGTGCCTTAGGATTAAACATGGCTTACGAACGTCAAAATGATGGAAATCAAATTTACAACTATAATCCGAATGTGTTAAATAGTCGTGAGAAAATCGATCACTACATGAGGAATTACAATGAATCCATGATGATGCTTGATTACTTAGAAGCTGAGTCTGTAATCAAGAAAAATACTGGAACAAATGATAAGTGGTTCAAGAAGATCGATAAGAAATATCGTGAAAAAGCGGATCGCAATGGCTTAGTTGGTGAACCACATCAATGGGATTTAGTTCGTGATTTGAATGATGACGAAAAGAATACGAAGCTGACAAGTATTGATCAACTGGTTGATGGAAACTTTGCAACGAAACATGGATTACCAGGAAATGGTCATTACCGTACTGAAGGATTTGATTCTGCTTATACTGTAGTAAATATGATGACAGGTATTTATGGTGGTAATACAAGTAAGAGTGCGGTTGGTTCAATCTCATTCAAACATAATACCTTCCGTATGTGGGGTTACTTCGGTTATCTAGACGGGTTCTTAGGTTATGCATCAAACAAATACAAGCAAGAATCTAAAGCTGCTGGTAATGTAGGTCTTGGTGATGACTTTATTATTAATAAAGTTTCTAACGGCAAATTCCAAAGCTTAGAAGCATGGAAGAAAGCATGGTATCATGAAGTACACGAAAAAGCCCAAAGAGGTTTTGTTGAAATTCAAATCGATGGTCAAAAGATTTCAACTTACGCACAACTTCAGACCTTATTTGATGCAGCGGTCGAAAAAGACCTTCAAGGTAATGATTTCAAGAATACTGTAGATCTTAAATGGAAGGTTTACAAACAACTCTTGCAAAAATCAGATGGATTTGCTGGTGATTTATTCACTAAAGCATAATCAATAGTAAGAAAATAATAAAAAGGTAGATCAGCTTTGTCTGGATCTGCCTTTTTATGCTATACTTGAAATATGCATAGAAAAACAGTGATTGATTTTAGGGCTTTGGGGGAGAGATACACCTTTACCCAGCCGATTAAAGAGTTGAAAACGAGAAATGTAGCAGAAGTGGTAGATTTGCTGGCACAAGTGGAGAGCTACCAAGAGCAAGGCTATTATGTGGTGGGCTATGTCAGCTACGAGGCTGCACCTGCTTTTGAGGAGAAATTGGCAGTTCATAAAGCTCCTTTACTGGACGAGTATTTGCTTTACTTTACTGTTCACGATAAGGTGGAGACCTCCCCTATTCCTCTGACTTATGATGAGGTTGATTTGCCTTCAAATTGGCAGGAAGTAACGTCTGCAGAGGATTATGAAAAGGCGATTGTCCAGATTCATCATCATTTGCGGCAGGGGGACACCTACCAGGTCAACTACACCGTCCAACTCAAGCAAGACTTAAGTGCCAATCCTTTTGCCATCTACAATCGTATGGTAGTAGAGCAGGAGGCGGGTTACAATGCTTATGTTGAACATGACGAGATGGCAGTGATTTCCATGAGCCCAGAGCTCTTTTTTGAGCAAAATGACCGTGAGTTGACAACGCGACCAATGAAGGGAACGACTCAGCGTGGAGTGACTGACCAAGAAGACCTTGCCCAAGCTAGTTGGTTGGAGCAGGATCCCAAAAATCGCTCTGAAAATATGATGATTGTGGACCTCTTGCGCAATGATATGAACCGTATTTCTGAAGTGGGGAGTGAGCATGTGGAGCGTTTGTGTCAAGTGGAGCAGTATTCGACTGTCTGGCAGATGACTTCAACTATCAAGAGTCAGTTGCGAGAGGATGTGGACCTTGTTGAAATTTTCCGCTCACTCTTTCCTTGTGGTTCCATAACAGGAGCTCCGAAAATTGCGACTATGGAGATTATAAAGGACTTGGAACCACAACCGCGTGGAGTCTACTGTGGAACCATTGGTCTCTTGCTTCCAAATGGACGACGGATTTTTAATGTTGCTATTCGGACCATTCAACTCTACAAGGGGCAAGCTATCTATGGAGTAGGCGGAGGCATTACATGGGATAGCACATGGGAATCTGAATACCGTGAAGTTCATCAAAAGGCAGCAGTTCTCTATCGTAAACAAGCTCGCTTCCAATTAATTACAACTGGAAAAATCAGCCAGAAGAACTTGTTGTTTGAAGATCAGCATTTGGAAAGATTGAGAACAGCTAGTCGGTATTTTGCTTTTCCTTTTGACCCAGAAATTTTGAGACAAAAGATTGAAGCAGAGTGTCAGGCTTGTGATGCTAATCAAGATTACCGCTTGCGAATTTCTCTCAGCAAGTCTGGAGAGATAGAAGTCGATCGCCAAGTATTAACACCCCTTAGTACAAGCTTTTGTCAGGCCCAACTCTGCCTTCAGGAAGCCAATTTGCAACAAGCTTTTACCTACTTCAAAACGACTCACCGACCGCATTTGAACCTAGGGGAGCAAGAGATCATTTACCACAATAAGTCTGGAGAACTTCTTGAAACCTCTATCGGAAATTTGGTTCTGAAAATCGATGGGAAACTCTACACGCCACCAAGTCAACTAGGTCTTTTACAAGGAATTTATCGTCAACACTTGCTTGAAAGCGGACAAGTAAAAGAGAAAGTCTTGACCATAGAAGATTTGAGGGGAGCAGAAGCTATCTATGGCTGTAATGCAGTCAGGGGCTTGTATGAGCTGTCAGTAAGGGAGAACTAAATGAAATTAATATTTTTACATGGCCTAGGTCAGTCAGCAGATAGTTGGAAAGAAGTGCAAGAGTTGCTTGTAGATTATCCTTCTGAAGCCCTAGAGTTATTTCCTTCCGGAGTTGCTACCTATCAAGAAGCTAAGGAGCGCATTTATCAGCACTTGTCAGAGGAGACAGAACCTTTTGTCCTAATCGGTTTGTCCTTAGGAGCTGCACTTGCATTAGAGCTGTCAAGTTACGATTTGCCAAATCTTCAGGCCTTGGTTTTGTCAGGCTGTCCATTGAAACTAGCTGGCAATATCCCTTTTTACATTCAGTTGCTGATATTTAAACTACTCCCCAAAAGGACATTTGAGAAACAGGGAGCAGATAAATCGCTTTTGGTTGGAGTTTCTGAGGAATTAAAAACACTTGATTTAAGAGAGATTGCAAAGAATTGTCCCTATCCAACTTTGTTAATTTGTGGTAGTCAAGATAAGCCTAATCTCAGTTCAATGAAAGCTATTCAAGAACTGATGCCAAATTCCCAGTTCCAGATTATCCCTGACGGTCCTCATGTCTTGAATAGAGCCAAACCAAAAGAGTTTGCAGCAATAACTAGAAGTTTTCTTGAATTGCTGAAATAAGTTTGATAAAACAACATTAAAAACGATATTATAATTATGGGAGAAAGAAATGAACAAACGTCTATTTTTTAAAATGAGTCTGGCTACCTTGCCAGTTTTAGCCTTGTTTTCACAGCCTGTGTTAGCGGAAGAAAACATTCATTTTTCTAGCTGTAAGGAAGCTTGGGCGAATGGATATGCGGATATTCATGAGGGAGAACCTGGTTATTCTGCCAAGTTAGACCGTGATCATGATGGTGTGGCGTGTGAATTGAAAAATGCCCCAAAAGGTGCTTTCAAAGCAAAGCAATCAACTTCGGCTCAAAACAATACAAGTTCAGCAACAACAAGTGGCTGGGTTAAGCAGGATGGTGCATGGTATTACTTTGATGGAAATGGAAATCCAGTGAAAAATGCTTGGCAGGAAAGCTATTATCTGAAAGCGGATGGTAAAATGGCACAGAGCGAATGGATTTATGACTCTTCTTATCAAGCTTGGTATTATTTGAAATCAGATGGTTCTTATGTAAAAAATGCATGGCAAGGAGCTTACTACCTTAAATCAAATGGTAAGATGGCTAAAGGTGAGTGGGTCTACGATAGTAGCTACAAATCATACTACTACTTGACATCAGAAGGCAGTTACGCTCGTAACACTTGGTCAGGTAATTATTATCTCAAATCAGATGGTAAGATGGCTAAAGGTGAGTGGATATATGATAGTAACTATAAATCATATTACTACTTGACATCAGAAGGAAGTTATGCTCGTAACACTTGGGTAGGAAATTACTATCTTAAATCAAACGGTAAAATGGCTGTTAATGAACGTACACCAGATGGTTATCGTGTAGATGGTTCAGGTAAATGGGTTAAATAAGAAATTAAAAAATAGGATAATAGGTAATATCAGATGAGCATGTCTTTTGTGTTGCACTTTATTTTAAAATAGGGTTTTCATAAATAGTTATTATTTGAATGTAAAAAAAATTAAGTATATGATATACTATAAGTGTAAATCATAAGAAAAGGAGATTTTTATGAGAAAATCAAAAAAAATTTTGGTTACAAGT
>CAJNCC010000011.1:0-47498 GCA_905221165.1 bacterium | reverse complement strand
TCATCATAAGTTAATTTCATAATAAAAACACCCCAAAAGTTAGATTTTTTCTGTCTAACTTTTGGGGTGCAGTTCAGAATCAGCGTTTTTCTTCTGTATTGATTCTTCGTATTGAATGCTTACTTAACTTCTGTAAACACAACGTGTTTGCGAAGTTTTGGTGAGTATTTCTTCAATTGAAGACGGTCTGGAGTGTTACGTTTGTTTTTAGAAGTAAGGTACAAGCGTTCACCAGATTCTTTGTGTTCAAGTGTAATATTTACGCGCATGGTATCTCCCTTCTATTATTCAGCTGATGCAGCTTTAGCGATTTTACGTCCTTTGTAGTATCCTTTAAGTGATACACGGTGAGAACGTGAGTAATCTCCAGTAGTTTCGTCAAAGTTTACAGATGGAGCTGTTACTTTGTAGTGTGTACGACGTTTGTTTTTCTTCGCTTTTGAAGTGCGACGTGCAGGTACTGCCATTTTGATTTCTCCTTTAGGTATTTATATTCGATTCAATCTACTGATTTTCATCAACCATACTAGAATAACACATTTTTTTTGTAAAGTAAAGTTACTTGACAAAAAAAGATGAAAAAATTAGAAGTCATTCAACCAAATTAATCGAAATTTTCTGAAAATTCAAGAATTTTCTTCTGTTCATTGCTTTTAAAATGTGCTATAATAGTAAAAACTGAAATGGGAGAGATAAGATGACTGAATTAGATAAACGTCACCGCAGTAGCATTTATGACAGCATGGTTAAATCACCAAACCGTGCCATGCTTCGTGCGACTGGTATGACAGATAAGGACTTTGAAACACCGATTGTGGGAGTGATTTCGACTTGGGCGGAAAATACGCCATGTAACATCCACTTGCATGATTTTGGGAAATTGGCCAAAGAAGGTGTCAAATCGGCAGGTGCTTGGCCTGTGCAGTTTGGGACTATCACTGTAGCGGACGGGATTGCCATGGGAACGCCTGGTATGCGTTTCTCTTTGACATCTCGTGATATTATTGCGGACTCAATCGAGGCGGCTATGGGTGGTCATAACGTCGATGCCTTCGTCGCTATCGGTGGCTGTGACAAGAATATGCCTGGTTCTATGATTGCCATTGCCAATATGGATATTCCAGCTATTTTCGCCTATGGTGGAACTATTGCACCGGGAAATCTTGATGGCAAAGACATCGACTTGGTTTCTGTTTTTGAAGGGATCGGAAAATGGAACCACGGTGACATGACAGCTGAGGACGTGAAACGTCTTGAATGTAATGCCTGCCCTGGCCCTGGTGGCTGTGGTGGTATGTACACAGCTAATACCATGGCGACTGCTATCGAAGTTTTGGGTATGAGTTTGCCAGGTTCTTCATCTCACCCAGCTGAATCTGCTGACAAGAAAGAAGATATCGAAGCAGCAGGACGTGCTGTTGTTAAGATGTTGGAACTTGGTCTCAAACCATCAGATATCTTGACTCGTGAAGCCTTTGAAGATGCTATCACTGTGACTATGGCTCTCGGTGGTTCTACAAACGCCACTCTTCACTTGCTTGCCATTGCCCATGCTGCCAATGTTGACTTGTCACTTGAGGACTTCAATACGATTCAAGAACGTGTGCCTCACTTGGCCGACTTGAAACCATCTGGTCAGTATGTCTTCCAAGACCTCTATGAAGTCGGTGGTGTCCCTGCGGTTATGAAATATCTCTTGGCAAATGGTTTCCTTCATGGAGACCGCATTACATGTACTGGTAAGACTGTTGCTGAGAACTTAGCTGACTTTGCAGACCTCACACCAGGTCAAAAAGTCATCATGCCACTTGAAAATCCAAAACGTGCAGACGGTCCGCTTATCATCTTGAACGGGAACCTTGCTCCTGACGGTGCGGTTGCCAAGGTGTCAGGTGTGAAAGTGCGTCGTCACGTTGGACCAGCTAAGGTCTTTGACTCGGAAGAAGATGCTATCCAGGCCGTTCTGACAGATGAAATCGTTGATGGCGATGTAGTCGTTGTTCGTTTCGTTGGACCTAAGGGTGGTCCTGGTATGCCTGAGATGCTATCACTTTCATCAATGATCGTTGGTAAAGGTCAAGGAGACAAGGTGGCCCTCTTGACGGACGGCCGTTTCTCTGGTGGTACTTATGGTCTGGTTGTTGGACATATCGCCCCTGAAGCTCAGGATGGTGGACCGATTGCCTATCTCCGTACCGGCGATATCGTTACGGTTGACCAAGATACTAAAGAAATTTCCATGGCCGTATCCGAAGAAGAACTTGAAAAACGCAAGGCAGAAACAACCTTGCCACCACTTTACAGTCGTGGTGTCCTCGGTAAATATGCCCACATCGTATCATCTGCTTCACGCGGAGCCGTGACAGATTTCTGGAATATGGACAAGTCAGGTAAAAAGTAAACTCAAAAAGCAAGCCAACTTCGGCTTGCTTTTTTTCATCTTCAAAAGTAATTTGCCTGCTTAACGAGGTGGTAGTCCAAGGGCAATACGGCCGTAGCGACTGATTCGTGTGATTTTCCAAGCAGGTGACCAGGTAACTTCAACCTTGACATCTTCGATACCCTCGATTTGTTTCAGACCTGCAACGATTTCGATAGGTAAGCTTTCGGCGCAATCGCAGGCAGTATCAGTGAAGGTCATGACAATTTTGCAGAGGCCTGTTTCGTCCAGATTAATTTCATAAATCAATCCTAGATTGTACACATCCAATTCCACATCTGTATCAAAAACCTTCTCTAGTTTTTCGATAATTTGGTCTTGTATAGCCAAAGCGCGGTCATTGATTTTGATATCGTCTCTCATTACAGTCCCTCCACATGATAAATATCCTCTATTTTCTCATAATTCTGACAATTTGGCAAGTTTTTGATGAATTTTCTGAAAAAATATGATAATATAAAGAAAATGCTGAATCAAGGGGAAGCCTATGGAGAAGATTGGAAAAGTCTTTAGACAATTACGAGAGTCAAGAAATATCTCGCTGAGACAAGCAACTGGGGGACAATTTTCGCCGTCTATGTTATCTCGCTTTGAAACAGGTCAGAGTGAGCTTTCGGTGGAAAAGTTTTTATTTGCCCTAGAAAATATATCTGCTAGTGTGGAGGAAATCCTCTTTCTAGCGAGAGGTTTTCAGTATGATACAGATTCTGAGTTGAGAAAAGAAATCAAAGATGTCTTGAATCCAAAGAACATAGCTCCTCTTGAGGACTTGTATCGCAGGGAGTATCAAAAGCATGCCCATTCTTACAACAAACAGAAACATATCCTAAATGCCATTCTTATCAAGTCTTACATGAAGAGCATGGATGAAAGGGTAGAGTTAACAGCAGAGGAAGGGAAAGTCCTTCATGAGTACTTGTTTTCTACCGAGATTTGGGGAATCTATGAACTCAATTTATTTTCAGTCAGTTCACCATTTTTATCTGTTTCTCTTTTCACTAGGTATGTACGAGAAATGGTACGTAAATCTGATTTTCTAATGGAAATGTCTGGTAATCGAAACCTGTTTCACACTATACTATTGAATGGCTTTTTAGCTAGCATTGAGTGTGAAGAATTTACCAATGCCTCTTATTTTAAACGTGTTATCGAAGAGCATTTCTACAATGAAAATGAAACCTATTTCCGAATTGTCTATTTGTGGGCAGAAGGTCTCCTTGATAGCAAGCAAGGCAGAGTCAAGGAAGGTCAGAAAAAGATGGAAGATGCTGTCCGTATTTTTGAGATGCTCGGCTGTAATAAATCTGCCGAATACTATAGAAAAACCTCCGATTGTTGAATATCTGCAAACTAAGAAAACTATTTGAAATTTTAAGCGATAGAACTGTTGGGCTCTCTCGTGTCACTGGAGAAATTCTATCGTTTCTTTTTGCTCATTTCATTTGTTGCATATATTCAAAAGTTTTTCCTCTAAAATTTCTAAGTGCTATACTATAGTCATACTTCACATAAAACTTCGAACAAGAAGGGAGATTATCTATGAAACTATTGTTTAGAAATCAAGCTTATCGACTCTTGACTTTGTCACGCTTCTTCAATGCTTTTGGTGCTTCAATTTTTAACCTGGTCTTTATCGTCTATGCATCGACCCTGTCACAAGCCTCGTTTGCTGTTGCTATGGCGAATATTGTCATGCTTCTTCCGACTCTCTTTACAGTTTTTGTAGGGATTCGGGCAGATTACACGAGGGATAAGGTCAAATGGATGGTTTATAGCGGTTTGTTTCAGTCAGTTTTATTTTTTCTAGCAGCCCTAGTTGTTCAGCAAGCTAGTCTCTTTGCCTTTTCTAGCCTGTGTTTAATCAATGTCATTAGTGATGTCATCAGTGATTTTGCAGGTGGCTTGCGCATGCCTCTTATTAAGGAAAAAGTAGCTGAAGAGGATTTGATGGAGGCTTATTCTTTTTCCCAGTTCATCACCTATATTTCAGCTATTGGTGGTCAAGCTTTTGGAGTCTGGCTCTTAGGTCTATCGGTCAACAATTTTTCTCTCGTTGCGGGAATCAATGCCTGTTTTTTCCTCGTATCAGCTTCTGTTCTCTTTTTAGGAAGAAGCAAATTGAGCCTGTCAATTTCATCTCCTGATGGTGAATCACTAAAAAATGAGAAGCTTCCTATCAAAGACCAGTTCCTAACGATTTATCGAAATTTACGTCTCGTTTTTCTTAAAGGTGGACAGAAAAACTTTGGTTTTATGCTCTTTGCTGTCTTGCTTATCAATGCCTTGGGTGGCGCTTTGGGTGGAATTTATAATATCTTCTTTTTGAGCCATTCTCTCTTGAATTTTTCTTACACGGAGGCACTATTTATCAATCAATTCTGTGTTTTAGTAGCAATCATCATTAGTAGCCTTACGGGCAATGATTATTTTGGGAAGCAGTCCTTGCCTAGATTGATGATGTGGGCTACCGTAGGGCTCACTCTAATTGGTCTGGCTAACGTATTCAATCAAGTCGTGCTTGGTTTGCTATTTCTATTTTTAACTCTGTATGTGTCTGGTAAAGTTCAACCAAAGATTAGTGCCATGCTCATGAAAAATCTAGCTCCAGAGGTTTTAGCTCGTACCAGTAATTTTTTAGGTTTATTATTTACCTTATCCATACCTGTGGGAACAGCTTGTTTTTCACTAGTAGCCGTATGGAATATACAGTTGACTTGGATGCTATTTGTTGGTCTCTCCTTGTTGGCTATTCTTTTGACAGGTCTTAATCTCAAAAATGATATCTAATACTCTTCGAAAATCAAATTCAAACCACGTCAACGTCGCCTTGCCGTAGTACGGTTACTGACTTCGTCAGTTCTATCCACAACCTCAAAACAGTGTTTTGAGCAACCTGCGGCTAGTTTCCTAGTTTGCTCTTTGATTTTCATTGAGTATAAATCCTAATTTTTTTCTTACTGTTTTAATCCCTTTATTTATGGTAAAATAAGACTATTAAGTTTAAAGAGGATTCCCTATGAAATTACAAAAACCAAAAGGAACGCAGGATATTTTACCTGCTGAATCTGCCAAGTGGCAGTACGTTGAGGGCTTTGCCCATGAGATTTTCAAGCGCTATAACTATGCGGAAGTGCGTACGCCTATTTTTGAGCATTACGAGGTTATCAGTCGCTCTGTCGGAGATACAACGGATATCGTAACCAAGGAAATGTATGATTTCTATGACAAGGGTGACCGCCATATTACTCTCCGTCCAGAAGGAACTGCGCCCGTTGTCCGTTCATATGTGGAAAATAAACTCTTCGCGCCAGAAGTGCAAAAGCCAAGCAAGTTCTACTATATGGGACCTATGTTCCGTTATGAGCGTCCACAGGCAGGGCGTTTGCGCCAGTTCCACCAGATTGGTGTTGAGTGTTTTGGATCTAGCAATCCAGCTACCGATGTGGAAACAATCGCGATGGCAGCTCACTTCCTGAAGGAAATCGGCATCCAAGGTGTCAAATTACATCTTAACACTCTTGGAAATCCTGAGAGCCGTGCGGCCTACCGTCAAGCCTTAATTGACTATTTGACACCGCTCAAGGAGACCTTGTCTAAGGATAGCCAACGTCGTTTGGAGGAAAATCCTCTTCGTGTCTTGGACTCTAAAGAAAAAGAAGACAAGGTGGCAGTAGAGAATGCGCCGTCTATCTTGGACTTCCTTGATGAAGCAAGCCAAGCACACTTTGATGCTGTGCGTCAGATGTTGGAAAATCTTGGAGTAGACTACATCATCGATACCAATATGGTGCGTGGTCTTGACTACTACAACCACACGATTTTCGAGTTTATCACTGAGATTGAGGGCAGTGACTTGACAGTCTGTGCGGGTGGTCGTTATGATGGCCTGGTTGCTTACTTTGGAGGCCCTGAAACTGCTGGATTTGGTTTTGGGTTTGGTGTAGAGCGCCTGCTTCTCATTCTTGAAAAGCAAGGTGTGGCCCTCCCTATCGAAAACGCCCTAGATGTTTATATCGCAGTCTTGGGTCAAGGAGCAAATGTCAAAGCCTTGGAGTTGGTACAAGCCCTTCGCCAACAAGGATTCAAAGCAGAGCGTGATTACCTCAACCGTAAACTCAAAGCTCAGTTCAAGTCAGCCGATGTCTTTGCGGCTAAGACCCTCATCACCCTCGGAGAGAGCGAAGTCGAAAGCGGACAAGTAACTGTTAAGAACAACCAAACCCGAGAAGAATTGCAAGTGTCACTTGAAGCAATCAGCCAAAACTTCTCAGAAATCTTTGAAAAATTAGGATTTTAATAGTATTTAAAACTGGTCAGGAACCTATTCCTGACCTTTTTCTTTTGCAAAATGACAAAAATCATAAACTTTTTGACAAATATGCTTGTCAAAAAGAAAAAGATGTGTTACAATGTAAGCAAGTTAAGAGAAAAGGAGCAAGGAACGATTATGTGGGCATTAGGATTTGTACCTCTTGTGTTTATGTATTATATCTACCATTCCCAAAAGGTCAAGAAACTAGAGAATAAAATAAAAAGAATTGAGCAAAAACAGAAAGGAAATAAAGAAATGTCAAGAATTTTAAAAGAATTGATTGGGAAAACACCGACAATCGTTGGACAAGTTTTTGGAACAGACAACTGGGAAGTTGTGGATGTTGATGAGGAATGGGTCAAGCTACGTCGTGTTGATAAAAAAGGAAAAGAAAAATTCAAACTACAACGTATTGAGGATATCCAAACCGTTGAATTTGACGGAAAGTAGGTGTGTAACATGCAACTTAAAAATCGTCTAAAAGAGCTTAGAGCTCGCGATGGTCTCAATCAAACCGACCTAGCCAAACTAGCAGGGGTTTCCAGGCAGACCATTAGCCTATTAGAACGGGATGAGTACACCCCATCCATTATCATTGCCCTGAAAATATCTCAGATTTTCAACGAAACAGTCGAATCGGTATTTCGTTTGGAGGAGGACGAGTGATGAACAAGTATAAAGTAATCTATTATGTAGTTGCCATAGCTCTATTAGTCAGCGTATTTCTATTGATTGGGATAGACTTAGGCTGGTTTAGTCCCTATCAGAGTGACCAATTTATTTGGGCCTACTTTGCTCTTATCCCAGTCGTTGACTGGATTGAAAAGAAAGCAAACAATTTAGCAAGTGAAAAAGGAGAATGAATATGAAAAAGAATAAGAAAGGTGGATTGTTATTTTTAATGTCTGTTGTTTCGGGAGGTTTCTTCGGCGTGTTTATAGGGATGTTTAAGGCACGTGCCGAATCCCACGCAATCATTTTAGATGTAAAAGTCTTGATACCATGGATATCAGCTATTTGTTTACTGATAGGTTTCATTAGTATTCTTTTGACTTTCAATTTCTTAAAGAAAAGCAGAAAATTTCACTCCTTGTATCAAGAGGAAATGGATGATGATCTGAATGAAAGCTATTATGTGCAAATGTATCGGAATCTAGAGTTTGGAACCATTGCCTTTAATATTACAACTGTAGCGATTTTATTGGCTCTTTCCATCTCATTAAATGAAGTGATTATACTAAATGGAAGCCCTCTAATCTTATCTCTTTCTTTTTTGGTATTTGCGTGGGTTTTCAATGCTCAAAAATCTCTTTCTAAAACAATTGCAATCGTTCGTCAGTTTGATTTGCTTCCTTTCTCTACACCAAAGGATGTCTTGTACTATATCAATTCTTATGATGAAGGGGAGCGTCAGGCTTATTTGGAACAGAGTTTTCAGATTTTATTCCAATTGAACCAATATGTCTTGCCAGGTCTCTATATTCTAATTGTTCTCTTTTCCTTACTGACAGGAGAAATTCAGCTACTAGCTTTCTTGCTTGTAGGAGCAATCCATATTTATATCAATGTGATGCAGTTGTCTATGGTGAAACGCTATTTCAAATAAAGGAGTTTCTATGATTCGTGTTGAAAATGTAAGCAAAAGTTTTGGGAGCAAGAAAGCTCTTCATCAGATTTCTTTTGAGATTAAGGAAGGTGAAATCTTTGGTTTTCTTGGCCCTTCTGGCTCAGGTAAAACAACCATGATCAATGTCTTGACAGGTCAGTTGGCTGCAGATCAAGGTAAAACAGTTTTGTTAGGCAAGAATTCTCAAGATTTAACCTCAAATGATTTGGAACAAATCGGTATTGTTAGTGATGGAAGTGGTTTTTATGAAAAGATAAGTCTTTATAAAAATCTTCTCATCTATGCTAAGTTATATGGTCTCAAGTCAGATAGAGTAAATCAGGTGCTCCAACAGGTTGGATTGGCAGATGCTAAAGACATCGTCGCAGAAAAACTATCTACAGGAATGAAACAACGAATGTTCTTGGCTCGTGCCCTTCTTAATGCTCCTAAGATTCTCTTTCTAGATGAGCCAACCAGTGGCTTAGACCCTACAACATCTAAGATGATTCATACCCTACTCCAAGAATTAAAGCAGGCGGGGACAACTATCTTTCTGACCACGCATGATATGAATGAAGCAACTCTGCTTTGTGATCGCTTATCTCTTTTGAATAAGGGGAACTTAATAGAGTATGGAAGTCCGCAAGATATTATCCAGAAGTACCATGTGGATAAGAAAGTACGTGTGGTTTATAATGATGGACGAGAACAGATAGTTCCATTTGAAGAATTGCCACATTTAGATACGACAGATTTGATGATGGTTCACTCTTGTGAGCCGACACTAGAAGAAATCTTTATCAGATTGACAGGAGAAAAGTTAGATGTTTAGAAAATTAAATGCCCTACTATGGTTAAGATTACAAGTTCTTATTAGTAATTCAACTTTGTTGGCGACTTTATTGATGCCTTTTGGTATTGCTGTTTTATATAATGAACTTTCAAATAAGAATGGACAATTGAGCCTATTTTTACTATCTGCTAGCTTGACGATGGTCTTGAGCATGGGAAGTGGTTATATGGTATCGATTATGATGGCAGAAGATAAGGAAAAACGAAATCTCAAATCACTCATTCTAAGTGGTGTGACAGCAACAGAATATACTTTCAGTATGCTCGTTCTCCCTATTTTGATAATGTTGGTTGCTATGATTGTACTTCCCATCTATCTTAAAGTAGATGTATCTGGTTATTTATTTGCCTATGCTATCTATTTGCTCCTAGCAACTATTAGTGTTATTTTTCTCAACCTTCTAATCGGTGCGGTGTCAGATACTCAATCTAAAGCGCAAGTCTATAGTATCTTTCCTGTGTTTATCGTCTCTTTTTTACCTATGATTGCTCTTCAAAATGATACGGCTCAGAAAGTGTTAGATTACTCTTTTATTGGTCCAATTGTAAATCTTTTAAATAAAAAAGGTGGGGAAATATCTTTTTCTAATATTGGTATGTTACTTGCCTGGGTACTTGTGTTAGGAATAGCAAACCTCATTGTATTGAAAAACAGCTATAAAGCAAGATAGGAGACCTTTATGAAATTACTTAAAAACTTTGGCTGGTTTCTTCTAGCCTTTCTATCCTTTTTATTCATCTATGGCTTCATTCAGGGGCTCGCGACTACGTCTCTTGCCTTAGGTGCTTCACCCTATGCTGTTACCTTGCTCTATGTGGCCTTGGCTGGAGTTTACGTGTACGGCATTTACAAATGGTATCAGAAAGGTCCTGTTCGTATTGAGAAGAGTGGCTTCAACCGATTTATTTGGCTCCCTGCCTTGGTTTGGTTCTTATCTCTGGTTGTCCAGTTTTTCTTGCCAAATGATCCTTCAGTAAATCAGCAAATAGCGATAGACTTGACCTTGTCTCAACCACTTTTCTCATTCTTTGCCGTGGTTATTTTTGCTCCTTTGACGGAAGAACTTATCTTTAGAGGGATGTTAGCACGCTACCTCTTTCCTAAGCAGGACAATAGTAAACAAACTCTGATTTTTCTTCTGGTATCCAGTGTTTTGTTTGCCTTGATTCATTTCCCAGGTGATGTGCAACAATTTTTTGTCTATTTTAGCCTTGGTTTTAGTTTGGGCTTGGCTTATATTAGCAAAAAAGGTCTGGTCTACAGTATTTCTCTCCACGCTTTGAATAATTTAGTCGGCTTTTTGATGATACTCATGCTATAATAGAGTCAGGAGGTCACATGAAACGAGTAATTTTATTAGCAGTGATTCAAGCAGTTGTTCTATTTTTCATCATTGGAGCGCTAGCTTATGCCTTTAAGGGCGATTTCTTCTACAACTATTTAGCAGTTGTCTTTGCCCCTATTGCAGGTGTCTTGCGCTTTGGGACAGCTTACACAACGGAAATTGTCTTGCCTCGAAAGGCAGCCGAAATTGCTGAAAAGCGTAAAGCAGGCAACAATTCAAAATAAAAGAGTCCGATGAAGTTCATCGGATTTTTGTATGGTGCTAATTTTTAGGGCCTGCACCTGATTTTTAAAGACTGACAAACTTTTCTGATGATTTTCATGAAGAGCTTACGCTTTTATGGTAAAATAGTAACAGAATAAAAGAGGAGAGAAACAATGAAACGTAGTATGTATGCTGGTCGTGTTCGTGAGGAACACATCGGACAAGAAATGACCTTGAAAGGATGGGTTGGCCGTCGTCGTGACCTTGGTGGTTTGATCTTTATCGATCTTCGTGACCGTGAAGGAATCATGCAGTTGGTTATCAACCCTGAAAAAGTCTCTGCCGAGGTTATGGCAACAGCTGAAAGCCTTCGTAGCGAATTTGTTATTGAGGTGACTGGACAGGTTGCTGCGCGTGAGCAAGCCAATGATAAGTTACCAACTGGTGCAGTTGAGTTAAACGTGACAGCTCTGACAGTGCTTAATACAGCTAAGACAACCCCATTCGAGATTAAGGATGGGATTGAGGCAAATGACGATACGCGTTTGCGTTACCGTTACCTTGACCTTCGTCGTCCAGAAATGTTGGAAAATCTTAAACTTCGTGCTAAGGTGACCCACTCTATCCGCAACTACTTGGATGAGTTGGAGTTTATCGACGTGGAGACACCATTCCTTTCTAAGTCAACTCCTGAAGGAGCGCGTGACTACTTGGTGCCATCTCGTGTTAATAAAGGGCATTTTTACGCGCTTCCTCAAAGTCCGCAAATCACTAAGCAGTTATTGATGAATGCTGGTTTTGACCGTTACTACCAAATCGTCAAATGTTTCCGTGACGAGGACTTGCGTGGTGATCGCCAGCCTGAGTTTACTCAGGTCGACTTGGAAACGTCTTTCCTTACTGAGCAAGAAATCCAAGATATCACAGAAGGCTTGATTGCGCGCGTCATGAAAGAAACTAAAGGCATTGAAGTCACTCTGCCTTTCCCACGTATGAAGTATGATGATGCTATGGCTCTTTATGGTTCTGATAAGCCAGATACTCGTTTTGACATGTTGCTTCAGGACTTGACAGAAGTGGTCAAAGGTGTAGACTTTAAAGTCTTTTCAGAAGCACCTGCCGTTAAAGCAATTGTAATCAAAGGCGCTGCGGACAACTATTCACGTAAAGACATCGACAAGATGACGGAAGTAGCCAAACAGTACGGTGCCAAAGGTCTTGCTTGGGTCAAGGTAGTTGATGGAGAATTAAACGGACCAGTTGCCAAGTTCTTGACAGGCATCCAAGCAGAATTGACAACAGCGCTTTCTCTTGAAGATAAGGACCTCGTTCTCTTTGTGGCAGATACGCTTGAGGTGGCCAATGCAACTCTTGGTGCCCTTCGTGGACGTATTGCCAAAGAGCTTGGCTTGATTGATAACGATAAATTCAACTTCCTTTGGGTGGTTGACTGGCCAATGTTTGAATGGTCTGAAGAAGAAGGCCGTTACATGAGTGCCCACCATCCGTTCACCCTTCCACAGGAAGAAACAGCTCACGAATTAGAAGGTGATTTGGCTAAGGTTCGTGCCATTGCTTACGATATCGTCTTGAACGGTTATGAGCTTGGTGGTGGTAGCCTCCGTATCAACCAAAAAGACCTTCAAGAACGCATGTTCAAGGCTCTTGGTTTCTCAGCTGAAGAAGCAAATGACCAGTTTGGTTTCCTTCTTGAAGCCATGGACTATGGTTTCCCACCACACGGTGGCTTGGCTATCGGGCTTGACCGTTTTGTTATGTTGCTTGCTGGAGAAGAAAATATCCGTGAAGTCATTGCCTTTCCTAAGAACAACAAGGCAAGTGACCCAATGACACAAGCTCCTTCAACAGTAGCTCTCAAACAACTAGAGGAACTCAGCTTACAAATAGAAGAAGATGAAACAAGCAAAACGAATTAAGCGGTGGCGCTATTATCTGCGCCGCTTTGCTCATCAGATAAAAATTTTACGTGTCTTACAAAGCATCTCTCGCGAAAAATATGATGAGAAGATTTCGGCCTCTCTAGTCTATGGATTTTTATCAGCAGTGGCGGTCAATTTCTTTTTCCAACCAGGGCATGTGTATTCGAGTGGTGCGACAGGTCTGGCACAGATTATCTCTGCATTGAGTAATCACTGGTTTGGTTTTCATATTCCGATTTCGCTGACCTTTTACGCCATTAATTTCCCTTTGATGGTCTTGGCTTGGTATCAGATTGGCCATAAGTTTACGATCTTTACCTTTATTACGGTTTCCATGAGTTCCTTCTTTATCCAGTTTGTCCCTGTGGCGACTTTAACGGAGGATCCCATTATAAATGCCCTTTTTGGGGGTGTTGTCATGGGCTTGGGGATTGGTTTTGCTCTTCGAAATAATATCTCCAGTGGGGGGACGGATATCGTCAGCCTGACTATTCGCAAGAAAACGGGGAGGAATGTCGGTAGTATTTCTTTCTTGGTAAATGGGACCATCATGCTGATAGCTGGTTTGACCTTTGGTTGGAAATATGCTCTTTACTCTATGATTACCATCTTTGTCTCTAGCCGTGTAACAGATGCTGTCTTTACCAAGCAAAAACGGATGCAGGCTATGATTGTGACCAATCATCCAGACAAGGTAATTGAAAAAATCCATAAAAAATTGCACCGCGGAGCAACCATGATCCACGATGCAGAAGGAACCTATAATCACGAAAGAAAGGCAGTTTTAATCACTGTCATTACACGTGCAGAGTTTAATGAATTTAAACAGATTATGAAACAGGTGGATCCAACCGCCTTTGTCTCTGTATCTGAGAATGTTCATATTCTGGGACGATTCGTTGAAACAGAAAATTAGTAACTAAAAAACCAGCGCGAGCTGGTTTTTATTTTTCGATAATTTTGTGGGCAATCAACTGACGGTAGCAAATTTGTTTATTGCTTTTAGTATCGTTGATAATCTGGAGGATAGTTTCAAGAGAAACACGACCAAGTTCTAGGCTATTGATATCAACATAGGCCGCCAAGTTGAGCTTGGGATTGACTGAGTCGAAACTGAGAACAGGGACATCGAGTTGGTGCTTAGCGATATAGTCACAGACCCCCTCAGCTAGGAGACTATCGGTTGTAATAATAGCATCAATCTGCGGGTCATGCTGAAAGAGGAGTTTACTAAATTGATACCCTTTTTCTTCTAAGAACTCCGTTGCAAAATAGGTTAAATTTCCATCAATAGGCAGTTGGTATTGTTTGAGTGCTGACTCATAGCCTGTTAAACGGTCTTGTGTTACGAAGAGTCGCTTAGTCCCTCCAATGAAGGCAATTCGTTTGCAGCCTTTTTTGATAAAATATTCGGTTGCATCAAAACCAGCTTGGACATTGTCATTATCGACAAGAGGGATGAAGGGTGAAATAGATTTTCCTAGGATGAGGAAGGGGAACTGCTCATCAGCGACCAGTTTGACCAAGGGATCCTCCTCTTCGGCATAAAGGAAGATTAAACCATCCACACGTTTGCCGTAAACCATTTGTGAAATAGCTTTAAGGCGCTCTTTTTCATCTTTACCTGTTGCAATCTGAATAGCGTAGTGGTTTTCAGAAGCAACTTGGGCGATACCACGGAGGACAGATGGGAAGAAAGGATTTTGATAGAAGGCGTCTGAGTCGTCAGGAAGGACCAAGCCGATAACTTGGGTATAACTGCTTACCAAACTACGAGCGTTGAGATTGGGGTGGTAATTGAGCTCCTTCATAGCCTTGCGAACGCGTTTTTTTGTTTCGTCGCTAATGGTTGATTTATTTTGAATAACACGGGTTACGGTTGAAGGCGAAACACCAGCAGCCTTGGCCACGTCTTTAATCGTAACGGGCATAAAAATCTCCTATTTATGGTAATCTGGATCACGGAAATGCGTTTTATAAAAGATAGTGACCAGATACAGAACAAAAAGAATGTTTTGTACAGTAATCAGGGTTGTCATATTTTGGCCAAATAATCCCAAAATAAGCGTAATCAGAGTTGGTAATCCTAAACAGTTCAAGATAAAATGGTAGCACTCTTTAAAGGTCCTAAATGAAAAGAGGCGTGATTTCTTAGTGATATAAAGGAGAAGACTCGCTCCTAGAGAGACAATGAAGAAATTCAAACCAAAGAGAAAGCTGGCACCGAGAACTAGGAAGAGACTGATATAGACACGATTCTGCTGATACCAGTCTTTAGAAATCGCTTGTGTCAAGCTATCTTTATTTTTGAAACTCTCAGTCTCAATCGCTCGGTAAGAGACACGGGTCAGTTCTTTACTTTCCTTGCTGATGACGAGCTCATTCGTATCGAAATGCAGTTGCAAGTCCTTAGGTAATTCCTTGCTTTGACTTGGACCGATCACAATAGAAGGCGCGTGACTAGCTGTTCCAGTATAAGTTAATTTGCCATCAACAATTCTAACGTGTTCAGAGAGATCTTGGACAACCTCATCTGTCAATGGTTCATAGACATTATCGATAAAGGTTTCTAGCGGATAAGTCTCTTGTGAGCTGTTTTGGATGGCAATGGGTACCATAGACAAGCTGATAAGGAAGATACTGGTAAAGAGAAGCTGAAACCAGTTGAGTCCGAAACGTTTGGATAGGGGCTTACGAAATCCCCAAATACTTGAAAAATATGAAAATGGATATGGAAGCATTTGTATCTTTCTAAAAGGTGTTTTCTATATGAGTATTATTATATAGAGAAATGTGCTTTATTTCAAGTCTAGGAGACAAATTGCTTGATACAAGGATATTATTTACAGTAGCAATCGCTAATACTCAATGAAAATCAAAGAGCAAACTAGGAAGCTAGCCGCAGGTTGCTCAAAGCACAGCTTTGAGGTTGCAGATAAAGCTGACGTGGTTTGAAGAGATTTTCGAAGAGTATAAAATGAAAAAGGGTGGCGGGGATAAATTATCCCTTGTCGCCACCACTTGTAAGTCCTGAAACAAAGTTCTTTTGTAGGAAGAAGAAGAGAATACAGATTGGAAGGGCGATGAGGATAGCACCTGCTGAGAAGTAGGCAATCTTCATATTTTTCGCATTGTTAACGAAGGTTTGGAGACCAACGGCAACAGTAAAGTATTCTTTCTCACGAAGCAAGAAACTAGAGAGGATGTAGTCCCCGAAAGGTCCCATGAAGGCCCAGAGAGCTTGCACAGCAATCATTGGGCGAACAAGTGGAAGAACAATTTGCCAGAAGCGGCGGAAGTGTCCTGCACCGTCTAGTTTTGCGGATTCGTCTAGAGACATTGGGACTGTATCGAAGTAACCTTTCATCAACCAAGCATTCATCGGGATACCTCCACCAACATAAAGGAAGATGAGGAACCAGCTGTGGTTAAGGGCGTTCAACATAAGTGCCATAACGAAGAAGGCTGTCAAAGCGGCCATGGTTGGCACCATTTGGATAATCAAGAAGAAGACCAAACTTTGTTTACGAGCCAAGAAATTATAACGGCTGTAAGCATAACCAGCAAGTACGATGATACTTGTTTGGACAGCCATGGTAATCAAGGCGATAATCAAAGTGTTGAGGTACCAAGTACCGTACAAGGTTTCAGAGAAGAGCCCTTGGAAGTTAGCAAAACTAAAGTCGACGTTGCTGTCTAGTTTAAAGGCTACTACGTTACCAGTCTTGAAGGCTGACATGATAGTAATCAACAGTGGATAGATAATCACGATTGAAAGGCCAACTAAGTAGAGATAAGTAAGGGTTTGAGTCAGTCTACGTTTGAGTTTGATTGAGTTATTCATCTTAGACGTCCTCCATATCAAATGCGTGTAGTTTCTTGAATGCGATCATAGAGATTGAGATGACAATGATAGAGATAATCAAAGTAACAGCTGCCGCCATAGAGTATTGAGGAGATGTACCTGTTGTCAAACGGTAGATCCATGAGATCAAGATATCGGTTGAACCAGCTCCACCACCGACACTACCAGGTCCTCCAGCATTAAAGAGGTACATGATAGAGAAGTTGTTAAAGTTGAAGGTGTATTGGCTAATCAAAGTAGGTGCCGCAACAGCCAAGATCATTGGGAAAGTGATGTTGCGGAATTTTTGCCAAGCATTGGCACCGTCAATATAAGCTGCTTCGTAAAGGTCGTTAGGAATAGATTGCAAGATACCCAAAGTCAAAACGTAGATGTATGGGAATCCAAGCCAACCTTGCATCATAATCAAGGCTATCTTAGTCCAAGTTGGATCTGTTTTCCAAGGAATAAGAGCACCATCAAGGAAAGGAAGGAATTTAGCCAAGATTGGCAATACTTGAGTGTTGATTGCTCCGACACTATCGTTAAACATGTTTGAGAATGTCAAGATAGTGATGAAGGCTGGGACAGCCCAAGGAAGAAGGAAAATAACACCAAAGATACGTTTTCCTTTGATAAATGGTTGGTTAGCAATGATGGCTGTGAAGATACCGATGACGATTTGTAAAGTTGAGGCAGCCAAAGCCCAGATGATAGTCCAAGAAAGAACAGCACCAAAGGCAGAACGGAAGGTACTCAAACTCCAGATGTTCGTAAAGTTGGTCAAACCAACCCAGTCCAACAATTTGTTTGGTGGCAAGTGCTGGAAGTCATAGTTGGTAAAGGCGATCATCAAGGTTACGATAACTGGGAAGATAATCGCAAAAGTCATTGCAATATAAGATGGAATGATCAAGAGATAAGGGAAGCCATTTTCATAGATTCCTTTGATCATATCTTTTAGCGTAAGTGGGATTGGAATTCCATTGTTAATACGTTTTGCGATAGTATGTGCATCTTTAATATTTGAGAAATAAAAGAGTACATAAACGACTACAAAGATTAAATGGAAGGCACCACGAATCAGCATGAAGAGGGAATTATCACGACCTGGCTTGTCACCAAGAGTGATGAGATTGCTCAATTCAGGGGCTGCAAGTGCTAGGAAATAAAGGACGAAGACAAGGGTTACACCAAGGAAGATAAAACCTTTGGCTTTTTGCTTGTTGTAAATCTGTCCTAACCCAGGAATGATAGACAGCAGGGCTGCTTTACTAGGCTGTTGCTTTTCCATAATAACTCCTTTCATAGGATACTGGTTTCTAATTAAAACCTAAACTATATATGTTTTTATTGATAAATTCAAAGGGGGATTTGAATTCCCCCCTTGAACAAATTTTTTATTCACCAAATTTTTGTTTGATTGTTTCTTTGATCAATGTTACAGCATCGTTAGCAGCTGTTTTAGCATCTTTCTTACCACTTACAGAGTCAAAGAGCATGTTAGCAGCTGGTTCCCAAACGGCAGACATTTGAGAGATGTTTGGCATTGGTTGAGCGTTCTTGAACTGTTTGATAACAGCTGTTGTCAACTCATCGTTTTTACCTTCAGCGTATGAACGAGCTTCAGTGTTAGCTGGGATTTCGTTAGTTGCATCGTAGAAGGCTTTTTGTTGTTCAGTTGAAACAAGGAAGTCTACAAATTTTTGTGCGCCTTCAAGGTTCTTAGTGCTTGATGGGATGATCCAAGCTTTACCACCACCGAATGCTGCGTAGTCTTTTCCGTTTGGAAGAGTTGGGATAGTAGCAACTCCGTAGTTTACTTTAGCATCTTTGAATGCTTGAGCTTTCCAAGGTCCATCGATGATAGCAGCTGTTTTACCTTCTTGGAATTGAGTTTGGATTAAGTTTCCAGCAGCTGTACCATCTTGCATACCTTTAGGCCATTTTTCATACCAAGATTTAGCGTAGTTGATACCTGCGATAGAACCGTCGTTTGCAAGACCGATGTCTTTAGCGTCTTTACCGTTTTGGCCGAATACGTAAGCACCGTTACCAGCAAGAAGTCCGTATGCATAGTAGAAGTTTGTCCAGTCAGCTAGGAAAGCAGAAGTTTTTCCATCTTCTCCAGCGAATGCGTATTTGCTATCTTTAGCAAGTTCTTCTAATTCAGCAAAAGTTTTTGGAGCTTCTTTTACCAAGTCTTTGTTGTAGTACATAACAAGTGACTCGATAACAGCAGGAGCACCGTAAACTTTACCGTCAGCAGCTGTTACAAGAGATTTAGTTTTATCATCTGTTTTAGCGCCGTCGCTCAATTTCACTTCTGAAAGTTGTCCGTCAGTACCAAGGCTACCTACACGGTCGTATGGAGCCATCATAACGTCAGCAGCTTGACCTGATTGGTTGTCAAGAGAAAGTTTGTCAAGACCACCAAGTTGGTCACCAGATTTGATGTTAACTTTTGTTCCTGATTCTTTTTCATAAGCTTTAGCAACTGTTTCAGCAAAAGCTTTGTATTGGTCCTCAACGTAAAGAGTGATTTCTTTACCTGCAGATGAACCAGCATCAGCAGCTTTTTCAGCAGGTTTGCTTCCGCAAGCTACCAAAAGCAAGCTAGCAAGTGTAGCAGTTCCAAGAACAGCAGCGCTCTTCATGAATTTAGATGACATAGTGTATTCCTCCTAAAGAATAACAAATTTTATAATGAGGAAACGCAAACGTTTTCCTTTATGGGACTAGTATAGCACAATTAGAAAGCGGTTGCAAGTGTTTTTTGTAAAAATTTTTAAAAAAATTGCAAAAAAAGTAAACGCTTTATCGTCGTATAATAGTAGAAAACCGAAAAAATTGATTTTGTTTTAAATTTAAAAAAGTTGAGAAAACGATTGCCTAATTTACAAATGGAAAGCAGAGAGGATTCTCACTTTATTTTTGCTTAATGAGATAAGTGAAACCCTTATTCCTATTTTGTTTGTTTCCTGAAAGAATATATATACGAGTAAGAAGAAAAAATTTTTAAAAAATAATCAAAAAAGTTATCTAAAACCGCTTGCATTTATCAAGAAAATAAGCTATACTAGTAATAGCGCAAACGTTTGCGTTCATAAAAATGTAATATCTAACTATAAACACATGAGGTGCTTATTATGAAAAAACGTCAAAGTGGTGTGTTGATGCACATTTCTTCTCTTCCAGGAGCATACGGAATCGGATCATTTGGTAAAAGTGCTTACGACTTCGTTGATTTCTTGGTTCGCACAAAACAACGTTACTGGCAAATCCTTCCACTAGGAACAACTAGTTACGGAGACTCTCCTTACCAATCTTTCTCAGCCTTCGCAGGGAACACTCATTTTATCGATTTAGATATCTTGGTGGAACAAGGCTTGTTGCAAGCAAGTGACCTTGAAGGGGTTGACTTTGGTAGTGATGCGTCTGAAGTTGATTATGCGAAAATCTACTATGCACGTCGTCCTCTTTTAGAAAAAGCGGTAAAACGTTTCTTGGAAGTGGGAGATGTTAAAGATTTTGAGAAATTTGCTCAAGACAACCAATCATGGCTTGAACTCTTTGCAGAGTATATGGCTATCAAAGAGCATTTTGACAATCTTGCTTGGACTGAATGGCCAGATGCAGATGCTCGTGCTCGTAAAGCTTCAGCACTTGAAAGCTACCGTGAGCAATTGGCAGACAAGTTGGTTTACCACCGTGTGACTCAATACTTCTTCTTCCAACAATGGTTGAAATTGAAAGCTTACGCTAACGACAACCACATCGAAATCGTTGGAGACATGCCAATCTACGTAGCGGAAGATTCAAGCGATATGTGGGCAAATCCACATCTCTTCAAGACAGATGTCAACGGTAAGGCGACTTGCATCGCAGGATGCCCACCAGATGAATTTTCTGCAACTGGTCAGCTTTGGGGTAACCCAATCTATGACTGGGAAGCAATGGACAAAGACGGTTACAAATGGTGGATTGAACGCTTGCGTGAAAGCTTCAAAATCTACGACATCGTTCGTATCGACCACTTCCGTGGTTTCGAATCTTACTGGGAAATCCCTGCTGGTTCTGATACAGCAGCACCTGGTGAGTGGGTGAAAGGTCCGGGCTACAAGCTTTTTGCAGCCGTTAAGGAAGAGCTTGGTGAGCTAAACATCATCGCAGAAGATCTTGGTTTCATGACAGACGAAGTTATCGAATTGCGTGAACGTACTGGCTTCCCAGGAATGAAGATTCTTCAATTTGCCTTCAACCCAGAAGACGAAAGTATCGATAGCCCACACTTGGCACCTGCTAACTCAGTTATGTACACAGGAACACACGATAACAATACGGTCCTTGGTTGGTACCGTAACGAGATCGATGATGCAACTCGTGAATACATGGCGCGCTACACTAACCGTAAAGAATACGAAACAGTGCCACATGCTATGCTTCGTACAGTCTTTTCATCAGTTAGCTTCATGGCAATTGCAACTATGCAAGATTTGCTAGAATTGGATGAGGCAGCTCGTATGAACTTCCCATCTACCCTTGGTGGAAACTGGTCTTGGCGTATGACTGAAGATCAATTGACACCAGCTGTCGAGGAAGGCTTGCTTGACTTGACAACAATCTATCGCCGAATCAATGAAAATTTGGTAGAATTAAAGAAATAATACAATATCAGGAGACACCTTAAACATGTTATCACTACAAGAATTTGTACAAAATCGTTACAATAAAACCATTGCAGAATGTAGCAATGAAGAGCTTTACCTTGCTCTTCTTAACTACAGCAAGCTTGCAAGCAGCCAAAAACCAGTCAACACTGGTAAAAAGAAAGTTTACTATATCTCAGCTGAGTTCTTGATTGGTAAACTCTTGTCAAACAACTTGATCAACCTTGGTCTTTACGACGATGTTAAAAAAGAACTTGCAGCTGCAGGTAAAGACTTGATCGAAGTTGAAGAAGTTGAATTGGAACCATCTCTTGGTAATGGTGGTTTGGGACGTTTGGCTGCCTGCTTTATCGACTCAATTGCTACTCTTGGTTTGAACGGTGACGGTGTTGGTCTTAACTACCACTACGGTCTTTTCCAACAAGTTCTTAAAAACAACCAACAAGAAACAATTCCAAATGCATGGTTGACAGAGCAAAACTGGTTGGTTCGCTCAAGCCGTAGCTACCAAGTACCATTTGCAGACTTTACTTTGACATCAACTCTTTACGATATTGATGTTACTGGTTATGAAACAGCAACTAAAAACCGCTTGCGTTTGTTTGACTTGGATTCAGTTGATTCTTCTATCATTAAAGATGGTATCAACTTTGACAAGACAGATATCGCTCGCAACTTGACTCTCTTCCTTTACCCAGATGATAGTGATCGTCAAGGTGAATTGCTCCGTATCTTCCAACAATATTTCATGGTTTCAAACGGTGCGCAATTGATCATTGACGAAGCAATCGAAAAAGGAAGCAACTTGCATGACCTTGCTGACTACGCAGTTGTCCAAATCAACGATACTCACCCATCAATGGTTATTCCTGAGTTGATCCGTCTTTTGACTGCTCGTGGTATCGAACTTGACGAAGCAATCTCAATTGTTCGTAGCATGACTGCCTACACTAACCACACAATCCTTGCTGAAGCCCTTGAAAAATGGCCTCTTGAATTCTTGCAAGAAGTGGTTCCTCACTTGGTACCAATCATCGAAGAATTGGATCGTCGCGTGAAAGCAGAATACAAAGATCCAGCTGTTCAAATTATCGATGAGAGCGGACGTGTTCACATGGCTCACATGGATATCCACTACGGATACAGCGTTAACGGGGTTGCAGCACTTCACACTGAAATCTTGAAGAACTCTGAGTTGAAAGCTTTCTACGACCTTTACCCAGAAAAATTCAACAACAAAACAAATGGTATTACTTTCCGTCGTTGGCTCATGCATGCTAACCCAAGATTGTCTCACTACTTGGATGAGATTCTTGGAGAAGGTTGGCACCATGAAGCAGATGAGCTTGAAAAACTTTTGTCTTATGAAGACAAAGCAGCTGTCAAAGAAAAATTGGAAAGCATCAAGGCTCACAACAAACGCAAATTGGCTCGTCACTTGAAAGAACACCAAGGTGTGGAAATCAATCCAAACTCTATCTTTGATATCCAAATCAAACGTCTTCACGAGTACAAACGCCAACAAATGAACGCTTTGTACGTAATCCACAAATATCTTGACATCAAGGCTGGTAACATCCCTGCTCGCCCAATCACAATCTTCTTTGGTGGTAAAGCAGCTCCAGCCTACACAATCGCTCAAGACATCATCCACTTGATCCTTTGCATGTCAGAAGTTATTGCCAACGATCCAGCAGTTGCTCCACACTTGCAAGTTGTTATGGTTGAAAACTACAACGTTACTGCAGCAAGCTTCCTTATCCCAGCATGTGATATCTCAGAACAAATCTCACTTGCTTCTAAAGAAGCTTCAGGTACTGGTAACATGAAATTCATGTTGAACGGAGCTTTGACTCTTGGTACTATGGACGGTGCTAACGTGGAAATCGCTGAGTTGGTTGGAGACGAAAATATCTACATCTTTGGTGAAGATTCAGAAACTGTTATCGACCTTTACGAAAAAGCAGCTTACAAATCAAGCGAATTCTACGCTCGTGAGGCTATCAAACCATTGGTTGACTTCATCGTTAGCGATGCAGTTCTTGCAGCTGGAAACAAAGAGCGCTTGGAACGTCTTTACAATGAATTGATCAACAAAGACTGGTTCATGACTCTTCTTGACTTAGAAGATTACATCAAAGTGAAAGAGCAAATGTTGGCTGACTACGAAGACCGTGACGCATGGTTGGATAAAGTTATCGTAAACATTGCTAAAGCAGGATTCTTCTCATCTGACCGTACAATCGCTCAGTACAACGAAGATATCTGGCACTTGAACTAATACTCTTCGAAAATCAAATTCAAACCATGTCAGCGTTGCCTTGCCGTACTCAAGTACAGCCTGCGGCAAGCTTCCTAGTTTGCTCTTTGATTTTCATTGAGTATAAGATACAAATTTATACTAATACATCTTATAAAAAAGCGAGTTTCGATTGAAATTCGCTTTTTTGAATGCTATGGATTTGAGCCAATCTTGTCTTAAAAAGAGAGAAATTATAGACACATTGAACGTTTAAAAAGTTGGTTTTACTGTCTTTCAACCTCATGCTTCTTCGTAGTTGATTACCTCATATCTCTTGTATTCGCTTACACAAAGTATTATAATATGATTATAGGAAAGAAGGTGTTCTTATGTGGAAAAAATATTTTTCAAAATATAAATGGACTGATTTATTTTGGATTTTATTTGTTATTTTGACATGCCTCTATATTGGTAACCATGATTTGTTTCCTCTCAATCATCAAGAATTCTCTTTTCGTGGTAGCGTTTGGGGTCTGGTACTGGCCTTATATCACTTATTGTTCATTGATAAGTTTGTAATTTCGAATCGAAAATAAATGGAGAAGCTATAAGCTTTAAATGTTTTAGACTTTTGGGATAGATAGTTTAACAAATTGAAATTTAAAACCGCAGATCTTCTTGAAATGCGGTTTTTTGTGTCAATTATAGTACTCTCCCAACCAAAATCTCTGCTTCAATGGTAATCTCTGTCAGTTGGCTCCAGTCAATCTTGCTCTGGTCGATGTGAAAGAGGAGAGGCGTCATACTGAGTAGGGCTTGGAGCTGCTTTGCTGTGATAGGCTGGGTTAGTGAGGCAGTTTGACTAGATAGGATGGTAAAGTGATCTTGGAAATGATTTTTGATATCTTGGTTGGAATAGTCCTTGTTTGTCAGCTGGTCTTGTACCTTCTGACGGATTTCCTTGAGGTGATTTTTAGTTGGAATAACCTTTATCAAGATACCGTCTTTGGATAAAACGCGACGAAATTCTCCATAGTTGGCAGGTGAGAAGATATCAAGCAGGATATCCATACTGGCGTCTTTTATAGGAAGTCGTGCCAAGTCACCAACGAACCAATTGACTGCCCAGTTGGGTTCGCTCTTGGCAGCGATTTGGACGGAATCTTTGGAAATGTCGAAGGCATAGAAGGTTTTGTCAGGATGGCTTTCTTGGAGTTTACGAGAATAGAAACCTTCACCACAACCGATATCTAAAATTGTTTTGGCATTTTTTGAGTTTGAAAGTAAATCAGATACAGCCTCTAGAATAGCTTGATAAAATCCAGCTTCTAGGATTTGCTGGCGATTTTGGAAGTTTTCCTTGTCGTAGTTGGCAGATTGCTTGATTTGAGGTGCCAGATTGACATAGCCAAATTTAGCCAAATCAAAAGAATGGCGATTGTTGCATTTGAGACTGCTCTCTACCAGAGTCAGATTTTCTTGACAGATAGGACAGGCAAAGGCAGTCGCAGAAGCAAAACGCTGGAGTTTAGGTTTGAGATTTGTATTCATAGTTTAAGTGTATCAAAAGAGGCAAATGAAAGCAACTTTAGGAATAAGTAGATGGGAGATTCAGTAGAAATAAAACTAATACTCTTCGAAAATCAAATTCAAACCACGTCAACGTCGCCTTGCCGTACTCAAGTACAGCCTGCGGCTAGTTTCCTAGTTTGCTCTTTGATTTTCATTGAGTATAATTCTCCAATTTATAAAATGAAATTGCTTTTATATCTAAATTGCTATATAATAATGATAAGGAGGAAATAAGTATGTTAAAAGAAGTATTAAGCGTCGCAAAAGTTGCGAAAAAATCATCACTCTTTTTGGGTGGTGTCGCATTTGGTACCCTTGGTTTGAAAATCTTGGCAAGTAAGGAAGCTAAAAAAGGTTATTCTAAAGCTTTGGCTAAGGCTTACAAGTTGAAAGACGAGCTAGATGCATCTGTTTCTGTTGTGAAACAACATGGAGATGATGTCTTGCAAGATGCTAAATATTTGTACGAGCAAGAGAAAAAAGAAGAGCAATTAGATAGCCTTATAGGGGAATAATATGTCTTTTAAAGTGCTACATAGAGGATACCAACACATCCGAATATCATCTTCTTTTTCACTCACCTTGGATATTCAAGACTATCTTCGTTCCTTGGCGAGAGATGAAAAGGGGATTGAGTCTATCCAGTTTTACATGGATCAACAGCACTTTACTCTACGTATAAAAGAAGGCTTCTCTGTATTAGACAATGCAGAAGCCTTTTTAAAAAGAATTAATAAAGGGAAAGTTTCTGAGTTGATGACTCTTCCCATTCGTAGAGAAGAGAGTGCTTATTCTATTGTTTCAGGTGCAGCGATTAAGCGTGTGCTTTTTCGTAGTCTTGTACCGTCTCCTATTCGTTATATATGGACTTGTTATCAGGCTTTGGGTTATGTTAGAGAAGCCTATCAGACTCTAGCGCGTAAGGAACTAACGATGGAGGTCTTGGACTGTTCAGCAATTTTATTATCTTTGTTTATGAACCAATCCAAGACAGCTAGCAATATCATGTTTATGCTTGATTTGGGGAATCATTTAGATCAGTGGTCCTTGAAAAAAACTGCAACAGATTTAGAACAAAGCCTTCTTGCAAAAGAGAGCGATGTATTCCTAGTACAGGGGGATACGGTCGTTAGTATCAAGAGTTCTGATGTTCAAATAGGAGATGTCTTGGTCCTATCTCAAGGAAATGAAATTCTGTTTGATGGACAAGTAGTTTCAGGTTTAGGTATGGTCAACGAAAGTTCCTTGACAGGAGAGAGTTTTCCAGTTGAAAAAAGAGAGTCTGATTTGGTTTGTGCAAATACAGTATTAGAAACTGGAGAGTTACGCATTCGTGTAACCGATAATCAGATGAACAGCCGGATTTTACAGCTGATTGAGTTGATGAAGAAATCTGAAGAAAACAAGAAAACGAAACAACGCTATTTCATCAAGATGGCGGACAAGGTCGTCAAATATAATTTCTTGGGGGCTGGGCTGACTTACCTATTGACAGGTTCTTTTTCTAAGGCTATTTCTTTCCTATTGGTCGATTTCTCCTGCGCTTTGAAAATCTCTACTCCTGTAGCTTATTTGACAGCTATCAAGGAGGGGTTGAACCGTGAAATGGTGATTAAGGATGGAGATGTTCTGGAGAAATATCTGGAAGTTGATACTTTCTTGTTTGATAAGACGGGAACAATCACAACTAGTTATCCTATAGTTGAAAAGGTGTTACCTTTTGGGAACTATAGTGAGGAAGATATTCTCAGAATCAGTGCCTGTCTTGAGGAACACATTTATCATCCTATTGCTAATGCCATCGTCAAGCAAGCTGAGATAGAGGGGATTGAACATGAGGAAATGCATGGGAAACTCCAATATATTGCAAGCAAGGGGATCAAATCTCATATAGATGGCCAACCAGTTCTTATTGGGAATTATGTCTTGATGCAGGATGAGCAAATTCATATCAGTTCAGAACAAAATGCTTTAATTGAAGAGTACAAGAGTCACTACAATCTCTTATTCTTGGCTTATCAGAATGAATTGATTGGAATGTTCTGCATTCATACTCCTTTGAGAAAAGAAGCAAAAGCAGCCTTGGAGAAACTTAAGGCACAAGGGAAAAAATTGATTCTGGCAACAGGGGACACCTTGGTTAGAACAGAGGAATTAGTCAAAGATTTGCCCTTTGATCAGGTCTATACAGACTTGAAACCTGATGGGAAATTTGAGTTAGTAGAGGAACTGCAGAAAGCAGGTCACACTATTTTGATGGTTGGAGATGGATTGAATGACTCAGCTGCTCTAACCCTATCAGATATCGGTGTGGTGATGAATGAGAGTGCAGATATTTCTAAGCAGATGAGCGATATCTTATTGTTAGATAATCGCTTGGATTTCTTCCAAGAGTTGGATTCGCTATCATCATCTTTGCAAACACTCATCAAGAAGAATATTCAAGATACCGTTGTCGTAAATAGTAGTTTGATTGGCTTTGGCTTATTTAATTGGCTCAGTCCTTCAAATCTCTCTATCTTACATAATCTAACAACCCTGCGCATTGTACTGCGTAGCCTGTCTATTAAAAATAGATAGATGAGAGTTATTAACAGCAAAAAGGAGTTACCTTTCTCGAGGTTAACTCCTTTGTTTATAGATAAATGTTGAATAGTTTAGTAAGTCAATACAAAGTATTTTTTCTTACCGCGACGGATAACAGTCAGTTCGTTCTCAAGCTTATCTGCGTCACTTAAGATATAGTCAAGGTCTTGGATGCGGTCGCCATTGACGTAGATAGCTCCGTTTTGGACGTCTTCACGGGCTTGGCGTTTTGAGTTAACTACACCAGATGAGACGAGCAGTTCCACAATATTGTGGTTTTCGTCTACTTGTACTTGGTAGTTTGGCACACCACGAAGTCCTTGTTTGAGCTCTTTAACAGAAAGGTTTTTGATGTTTCCTGCAAAGAGTTGCTCAGTGATGTTGAGGGCTTCTTTGTAAGCTTCTTCGCCGTGAACAAGTGTGACGACTTCACGAGCCAAGACTTTTTGTGCCAAGCGTTCATGTGGAGCCGCTTCAAATTGTTTACGGATGTCTTCAATCTCAGCAAGTGACAAGAAAGTAAAGATCTTCAAGAAGCGAACAGCGTCAGCGTCCATAACGTTCATCCAGAATTGGTACATTTCATATGGGGAAGTCTTTTCAGGATTGAGCCAGACTGCGTTTCCTTCTGATTTACCAAATTTCTTACCAGTTGCATCTGTGATCAATGGAACAGTGATAACGTGACCAGTTTTATCAGCCTTACGACGAAGCAATTCAGTACCAGCTGTCATATTTCCCCACTGGTCAGAACCACCGATTTGTAGTGTCACATTGTGGTCTTGGTTAAGAACGAAGAAGTCGTAACCTTGCATGATTTGGTAGGCAAACTCAGTGTAAGAAATCCCTGTTTCTATGCGTTTTTTAACAGATTCTTTACTCATCATGTAGTTGACAGTAAAGTATTTTCCGATATCACGGAGGAAGTCAATGAAGCTGATGCTGCCAAACCAGTCGTAGTTGTTGACCATGACAGCTTTATTTTCGCCATTTTCAAAGTCAAGAAAACGAGAAAGTTGTCCTTGGATAGACTTGACCCAGCCATCTACTGTGTCTTTTGTTTGGAGACTACGTTCAGCATCTTTGAAGGACGGATCTCCGATGAGACCTGTAGCACCGCCAACGAGCGCATAAGGTTTGTGACCTGCTAGCTGCAAGCGACGACTTGTCAAGATTGCGACAAGGTGGCCTAGGTGAAGGCTGTCAGCAGTTGGATCGTAGCCAGTATAATAAGAAACTTGACCTTCTTCTAGGGCTTTACGCAAAGCTTCTTCATCAGTCGTTTGAAAAATCAAACCACGCTCTTTTAGCTCATCAAAAATGTGCATGTGTCTTTTCTCCTTTTTAAAAATATTGTTTCTACCTATTGTATCACAAACTTGGGCAATAGCCTAGTAGAATAGGGAAGAAAGTGGCTATTTTATTGAAAGTTTACCTTTTATGGTATAATAGATAGAGTGAGGAAATCCATGCAAAATCAATTAAATGAATTAAAACGAAAAATGCTGGAATTTTTCCAGCTAGTAAAATCAAAAATAAATCATAGAAAATCAGAGAAAGTCTCAAAAGAGAAGAAGTCGAATGAGACAGGTGGGAAAATTCTGCCTATCCTAGGTAGCATTTTAACTGCTATCAAGGGGATTTTGAATACGCTCTTTATTCTAGGCTTCATCGGAGGGCTTTTTGGTGCTGGTGTAGCTATTGGTTATGGAGTTGCTTTGTTTGACAAGGCTAAGGTCCCTCAAACAGAGGAGTTGTTGAAGCAAGTTAAGAATATTGCTTCCATATCAGAAATTACTTATTCTGACGGTAGTACAATCGCTGCGATTGAGGGGGATTTGCTACGTACTTCTGTCGGCTCAGATGCTATCTCTGATAACTTGAAGAAGGCTATCATTGCGACAGAGGATGAACATTTTAACGAACACCATGGAGTTGTACCTAAGGCTGTTATTCGTGCGACTCTGGGAACATTTGTTGGTCTGGGGTCGTCCAGTGGAGGTTCGACCTTAACGCAGCAGGTCATCAAACAGCAGGTTGTTGGAGACGCTCCTACATTGGCTCGTAAGGCAACAGAGATTGTCGATGCACTTGCTTTAGAAAGAGTGATGGGGAAAGATGAGATTCTAACAGCCTATCTCAATATCGCTCCTTTTGGTAGAAATAATAAAGGGCAAAACATTGCAGGTGCTCAGCAAGCAGCAGAAGGAATTTTCGGTGTAGAAGCAAGTAAATTGAGCGTACCACAAGCTGCGTTTATCGCAGGTTTGCCCCAGAGTCCTATTAGTTATTCTCCTTATGAATCTGACGGCAGTATGAAGAGTGATGAGGATATGGCTTTGGGAATCAAGCGTGCTAAGGACGTGCTGTACAATATGTATCGCACAGGTGCATTAAGCCAGGAAGATTACCAACAGTATAAGGATTATGATTTTAAAAAAGATTTCCTACCATCGGGTAGTGTGAGTACTGCTTCTCGTGGTTATCTTTACTTTGCGACTCTAGCCGAAGCTGTAGATAGGATGTATGACTATTTGATTCAGCAAGATAATGTTTCTAGTCAAGAATTGAAAAATGAGTCTATTCAGAAAGCTTATCGTGATTTAGCAACTAAAGAAATTGAAAATGGTGGGTATAAAGTTACCACAACTATTAATAAAAATATCCACACAGCTATGCAGAATGCTGTTGCTAGTTATGGCCGACTAGTGGATGACTCGACAGGACAGCCTGAAGTGGGGAATGTTTTGATGGATAACAAAACTGGAGCTATCCTTGGGTTTGTTGGTGGTCGAAATTATCAAGAAAATCAGAATAATCACGCCATCGATACTAAACGATCTCCTGCTTCCACAACCAAACCTCTCTTGGCCTATGGTATCGCTATTGATCAGGGACTGATGGGAAGTGCAAGCATCTTGTCGAACTATCCGACAAATTTCTCTAACGGGAATCCGATTATGTATGTCAATAGCCCTGGTACGGCTATGATGACTCTTGGAGAAGCTCTTAATTATTCATGGAATATACCGGCCTATTGGACCTACCGCACGCTTCGAGAGAAGGGTGTTGATGTGAAAGGCTACATGGAAAAAATGGGTTATGAAATTCCAGAATACGGTATTGAAAGTTTACCTATGGGTGGAGGAATTGAGGTCACAGTTGCCCAGCATACCAACGGTTATCAGACCATAGCTAACAATGGTGTTTATCAACAGAAACATATGATTGCTAAGATAGAGTCTCCTGATGGGCGAGTGATTTATGAATATAAATCTCAACCTGTTCAGGTTTATTCTAAGGCAACAGCGACTATTATGCAGAGTTTACTCCGTGATGTCATTTCATCTCGTATTACTTCTAGTTTCCAGTCAGACTTATCGTCTATTAATCCTAGTCTAGCAAGTGCAGATTGGATTGGAAAAACGGGGACAACGAATGAAGACGAGAACATGTGGCTCATGCTTTCGACACCTAGATTGACTCTAGGAGGTTGGTTAGGTCATGATGATAATCGACCACTTGCTAAAGGTGCAGGTCACTACCGAAATGCGAATTATATGGCTCATTTGGTCAATGCTATTCAACAAGCTGAACCAGGTATTTGGGGAAATGAACGCTTTAATCTTGATTCTAGTGTCACAAAATCACAGGTGCTAAAATCAACAGGACAAAAGCCGGGCAAGGTCTCAATCAATGGAAAGGAAGTTGATATTTCAGGGTCTACAGTAACAAGTTACTGGGTTACAAAAGAAGGAGCACCAGTCACTACTTACAGATTTGCGATTGGGGGTAGCGATGCAGACTATCAGAATGCTTGGAAGAGTATTCTAGGGAATCTCCCTAGTTTGACATTACCAAATGTAAATAATAACTCTGGAACAAGATCATCAACAGGAACTTCTAGATCTAATCGATAATATAGAGTAGTAGCAAGGATAAAAATGTTCTATCCTTGCTACTTTTTTCTTTTTCATTTTCATGTTAAAATAAACATATGAATCAATATCAGAAAAAGATTGTTAAGGGGACAATCTATTCACTATTATCAGGTTTAATCTGGGGGATTTGCGGGATTTTAGGAGAGTATTTCTTTACTCATTATAAAGTATCTTCGGGCTGGATTACCTCTATGCGTTTACTGGTAGCCGGAAGTCTTGTTTTGATCCTATCAGCCTTTCAGTTACGTAGGAAGTTAGTCGATATTTGGAGAGATAAGAAAAATTACCTGCCCTTTTTAGCCTATGCTATTTTGGGGATTTTTTCTGTGCAGTTTTTCTTTTATCTATGCGTTGAGTACTCAAATGCGACAACTGCGACTATTTTACAATTTATCAGTCCAGTTTTTATCCTATTTTACAATCGAATGGTTTACAAAAAGAAGGCGTCTCTTAGTGCTATCCTATATGTTTTGGTTGCCATGCTGGGTGTGTTTTTAATGGCTACTAGAGGAGATTTATCGCAGCTGTCTATGACGCCCTTGGCTTTGATAACTGGCTTGCTCAGTGCGGTTGGAGTCATGTTTAATGTTATCTTGCCACAATCTTTTGCCAAGCGATATGGCTTTATACCGACAGTTGGTTGGGGGATGATTATAGCGGGACTATTTAGTAACCTACTCCATCCAGTCTATCGTATTACTTTTCAGTTAGATATTGTGAGTGTGTTGATTTGTTTAACGATAGCTGTATTCGGGACTGCATTTGCTTTCTTTATTTCGATGAAGGCGGTATCCCTTGTATCTCCTTTGGTTGTATCAGTGGTGAGTGCTAGTGAGCCCCTTTCTTCAGCTCTACTGAGCGTCCTTTTTCTTGGTCTAGTTATGGATGGATTTCTAGCTTTGTCTATGGTGTTGATTATTGTTCCTATGATTTTCTTGTCTGTAGAAGAAGCTAAGGGGAGAAATTAAAGAGGGTTATTTTAATAGTTGAGGCTTCAAATTTGAGGCCTTTTTTGGTAGAATAGGTATCATTAAAATGAACTAGGAGGCGCCTATGACTGCTACAAAAATGAACGCACAAGAAATTATCCAATTTATCGCCAATGCTGAAAAGAAAACCAGTGTTAAAGTAACCTTTGAGGGACAACTCGCAACTGCTGTACCAAGCTCTGTTGTCAAACTAGGAAATGTCCTATTCGGAGACTGGAAGGATGTGGCTCCGCTTCTCGATGGTTTGGTAGAAAATCAAGACTATGTTGTTGAGCAAGATGCTCGCAATTCAGCAGTTCCCTTGCTAGACAAACGTGCTATCAATGCTCGTATCGAGCCAGGTGCTATTATCCGTGATCAAGTTGAAATTGGAGATAATGCTGTTATCATGATGGGAGCTGTTATCAATATCGGTGCTGAAATCGGTGCAGGAACCATGATTGACATGGGGGCTATCCTTGGTGGCCGTGCTATCGTTGGGAAAAACAGTCACGTTGGTGCAGGTGCCGTTCTTGCAGGTGTGATTGAGCCAGCTAGCGCAGAACCAGTCCGTGTTGGAGATAATGTTCTTATCGGCGCTAATGCAGTGGTTATCGAAGGAGTCCAAATCGGTAGTGGTTCAGTTGTCGCAGCAGGAGCTATTGTTACCCAAGATGTCCCAGAAAACGTGGTGGTAGCAGGTGTTCCAGCTCGTATCATCAAAGAGATTGATGCCCAAACCCAACAAAAAACAGCGCTAGAGGATGCGCTTCGTACCTTATAATTGTAAAAGTAATAAAGAGGCGGAACCCTTCTTCCAGCCTCTTTCTGCTATATCGGAGGATAGATAGATGTTAGATTTGATTCAGACTAGACGAGATTTGCACCAGATTCCAGAGATTGGCTTGGAGGAGTTCAAAACTCAGGCTTATCTGCTGGATGTGATTGAGAAATTGACTGCGGGCAAGAATTTTGTTCAAGTTCGTACTTGGCGGACAGGGATTTTGGTTTACTTGCAGGGAAGTCAGCCAGAGCGTACCATTGGTTGGCGAACAGACATTGATGGTCTGCCTATCGTCGAACAAACAGGACTATCTTTTTCTTCCCAACACCAAGGTCGCATGCATGCTTGTGGACATGATTTCCACATGACTATTGCTTTGGGCTGTCTTGAGCGAGCCCTTGAGGAGCAACCAAAGAACAATCTGCTCTTTCTGTTTCAACCTGCTGAAGAAAATGAAGCTGGTGGCATGCTCATGTATGAGGATGGCGCTTTTGGAGACTGGTTGCCAGACCAGTTTTATGGACTTCATGTTCGGCCAGATTTGAAGGTTGGTCAGATTGCGACCAATACTCATACACTCTTTGCAGGGACTTGTGAGGTGAAGATCCGTTTCAAAGGCAAAGGAGGACATGCAGCCTTTCCACATGAAGCTAATGACGCCTTGGTGGCGGCTAGTTACTTTGTGACCCAGGTGCAGTCAGTTGTCAGCCGCAATGTTAACCCAATCGAGGGAGCAGTGGTGACCTTTGGTCTTTTCCAAGCTGGAACAACCAACAATGTCATCACAGACACAGCCTTTTTGCATGGAACTATTCGGGCCTTGACTCAGGACATGAGTCTCTTGGTACAAAAGCGGGTCAAAACAGTTGCAGAAGGAGTTGCAGCAGCCTTTGATATGGAAGTCGAAGTGGAACTCAAACAAGGTGGATACCTACCTGTTGAGAACCATCCAGCTTTGGCGCGTGAACTGATGGATTTCTTTGAAGAAAAAGAGGGAATTGAGTTGATTGATATCGAACCTGCTATGACAGGTGAAGACTTTGGTTATCTCCTTTCAAAAGTTGATGGTGTTATGTTCTGGCTAGGTATTGATAGTCCCTACGCCCTTCATCACCCTCAGATGAGTCCTAAGGAAGAATCCTTAGCTATTGGGGTGGACGCGGTCTCTAGTTTCCTGAAAAAGAAGGCAGCAGAGTAGAGGGCTTGTCTATGAAATCGGAATTACGTAAGCAAGTCTTGCAAGAAATGAAGGCTTTACCTCGAGAGCAAAAACAGTTTATAGACCAAGCTTTAACTGAGCGACTTTTACAACACCCCTTTTACCAAGAAGCTAAGGTCATCGCAAGCTACCTTTCTTTTTCTCATGAGTTTCAAACGCAGGAACTGATTGAGCAGGCGCTGAAGGATGGCAAGAAGGTTTTGATACCTAAAACCTATCCCAAGGGTCACATGGAGTTTGTAGTTTATGATCCGCAGCAGTTGGTAAAAACTGCCTTTGGCTTACTGGAACCACAGGGAGATTTGGAAGTGGTGGATGCCTCTCAGATTGATTTGATTCATGTTCCTGGTCTGGCTTTTACGACGAAAGGATATCGGATAGGATACGGTGGAGGCTATTATGACCGTTATCTGGAACATTTTTCTGGTCATACTTTGAGTACGATATATCCTTGTCAAATTCAGGACTTTATCCCTGAAAAGCATGATATTCCTGTTCAGGAGGTATTAATTGATGAAGGAAATCTTTGATAGACGTTATCCTGTGACGAGTTTCTTCCTTTTTGTGACGGCCTTGGTGTTTCTACTAATGTTGGTGACTGCAGGCGGAAACTTTGATAGGGCAGATACCTTATTTCGATTTGGAGCCATGTATGGGCCAGCTATTCGGCTCTTTCCTGAGCAGGTTTGGCGTCTCTTCTCTGCCATTTTTGTTCATATTGGGTGGGAACATTTCATTGTTAATATGCTTTCGCTTTATTATCTTGGTAGGCAAGTAGAGGAAATTTTCGGATCCAAGAAGTTTTTCTTTCTCTATCTTTTATCAGGAATGATGGGCAATCTCTTTGTTTTTGTATTTAGTCCTAAATCCTTAGCAGCAGGCGCCTCTACCTCTCTTTATGGGCTATTTGCCGCGATTATCATTCTTCGCTATGCTACGCGTAATCCTTATATCCAGCAGTTGGGGCAATCCTATCTGACACTTTTTGTAGTTAACATTATTGGAAGTGTTCTGATTCCAGGAATCAGCCTAGCAGGCCATATCGGAGGTGCAGTCGGTGGAGCATTTCTAGCAGTTATCTTTCCAGTTAGAGGAGAAAGACGGATGTATAGCGCTAGTCAGAGACTGGTAGCGTTAGTGTTGTTTGTAGGACTCGCAGTTTTACTTCTCTACAAGGGAATGGGATTGTGACGACTAATACTCAATGAAAATCAAAAAGCAAACTAGAAAGCTAGCAGCAGGTTGCTCAAAGCACTGCTTTGAGGTTGTAGATAGAACTGACGAAGTCAGTAACATATATACGGTAAGGCGACGCTGACGTGGTTTGAAGAGATTTTCGAAGAGTATAATATGTAAACTTGAATAAGAAAAAAGCTACTTAAAAAATGAGTAGCTTTTAATATGTTTTGGAACCATTCGAAACAAAGCTCTAAAATAGTTATTAACGTCGTCTAAATTCAGTAATTCCTCCACCATAGTTACCAAGATGGTTCCCATTGTCATCTCTGACATCACCATTACTATGATTTGCTTGATAGCTGCCTGCATTTCCTCCAGCGTCAGTGCCTGTATATCTTGTGTATCCATTGTTTCCTCCGCTACTGCTGTTGTCATTGCCGGATGAATATTGTTCGGTAGCTGGGGCTTCATAATTGCTTCCGCCACCATTTGATCCAGAATCAGAAGATGAGTTAGAACTTGAACTGCTTGAATTGCTTGATCCACCAGAAGATTCTTGTGATTTAGCTTCTGATTGTTTCTTCTCTTCTTCTTTAGCTTTTTCAGCTGCTTTTTGTTCTTCTTCTTTCTTCAAAGCTTCGATTTGCTTATTGAATTTATCTACAATATCAGTAAGAGATTTTGTAGTTTCTTCAAGATTATCTTGTTTGAATGTTTCATCAACTTTCTTGATAAAATCAATTTGTTTATTGATTTCTTTTACATTATTTTCTAAGGTTGTTTTATCTTTAAATTTGTCATCTGAATCTTTGATGTCATAAGCCAAACCTTTTTGCAAATGAAAATCTACAATGGCTTTAGATGATTCTTTGACTTTGTTATTAAGATAGTCTTTACCTGTATCGGTTTTAAGTGAAGTTTCAGATAATTCTTTCAGCTTAGAAATAGATTCATCTGAAGATGCATCAAATGATTCAAATAGTTTATCAACTTGTTCTTTGTCTGATTTGCTATCTTTTTCTAATTGTACAATTTTTGCTTGTTGCTCTGCTTGATGTTGGTAATATGAATACCATCCAAATCCTAATACCAATACAACACCAACTGCAACTGATAAAATGATTACTTTTTTATTATTTTTGATAAATTCTACAAATTTGTTTTCCATAATCTTTTACTTTGATAGTGTCCGCAATTACTTTAAAATTAAAATTACACCTATCTTTCTCCCTTATTATATTCTTATTAATAGCTTCCACAAAATTAAACAACTTATGTTCGACTCGGTTGATTTAATTTAACCATGACTACTCCAACAGTTAAGTCAAATTTAAAATTATTTATTATTTTGGAACTATTCGAAACAACACAGCCAAAAGATTTTTCTTTTGAGTTAAAATATGGTTATCCATAATCAGTAATGCGCACCGACTCGGTGCTTTTTATTTTATTATACCAACTCATTGTACTCCTATTTTTATAAAAAAACAAATAATATCGTAGCGCTTTCATAAAATTTGAGTTCAATTCGCTGGAGCTTGTAAGTGGGTTAACTGAGAAATACGATTTCCTTTTGTTGGTTTATATGTTCGGGATGATGGCAATACAAAATAAAAGAACTGGGATAATTAACTATCCTAGTTCTTTTTATATGAACTGTTCTTCTATTTCCCCTCAGCTAATTCTTTTCCTAGTTGGATGATGTAATCTTTCAAGTCATCTTTGACTTGTGGGTGCTTGAGGGCGTAGTCAATGGATGTTTTCATAAAGCCAAACTTATCCCCAACGTCGTAACGAGCTCCTGTAAATTCACGGGCAAAAACACGCTGTGTTTTATTAAGCGTATCGATAGCATCGGTAAGTTGGATTTCATTTCCAGCGCCGGGAGTTTGATTTTCTAAGATATCAAAAATCTCAGGTGTGAGAAGATAGCGGCCGATAATAGCTAGATCACTTGGAGCATCTTCTGGAGCAGGTTTTTCAACGAAAGTTTCGACACTATAGAGACCATTAATCCCTTCACCCTGAGGTGCGATAACTCCATATGCTGAAACGTCTTCATGAGGGACAGGCATAACAGCGATTGTTGATGCGTGAGTTGTCTCGTAATCATTCATCAATTGTTTTGTCAAAGGTACAGCATTGTCATCTGTAATATCCATTAGGTCGTCACCCAGCATGACAACGAAGGGCTCATTCCCTACAAAAGCTTTGGCTTGTAAGACAGCATCTCCTAGACCACGAGGATGGCTTTGACGGATAAAGTGAAGGCGAATGCCAGTTGTTTCGTCTACCAATTTTAGTAAGTCGTGTTTGCCTTTTTCTTTGAGGTTGTACTCAAGCTCAAAGTTTGAGTCAAAATGGTCTTCAATAGAACGTTTTGATTTACCAGTGACAACTAGAATATCCTCAATTCCTGATTTAAGAGCTTCTTCTACGATAAACTGGATAGTTGGTTTGTCTACAATTGGCAACATTTCTTTAGCAAGTGCCTTGGTGGCTGGTAAAAATCGAGTCCCGAGTCCAGCGGCAGGGATGACTGCTTTTCTAACTTTTGATGTCATAAGAATCCTTTCTCTAGAGGGTTAAGACCACTCATTTTCTGCTTTAAATTCATTGTTCATGATGTCATAAATGGCATCTTTGATATTGGTTCCGTGGTAGATAACTTGGTAGATAGCCTGTGTAATGGGCATATAAACCCCAAGTTCTTGCGCTAGTTCATAGGCTGCTCGAGTCGTTGAGATTCCTTCGATTACCATGCCCATATTGGCTTCGATGTCAGCTAGGGATTCTCCGCGGCCAAGGGCATCTCCGGCTCTCCAGTTACGAGAGTGGATGGAGGTTCCAGTTACGATCAAATCTCCCACACCAGATAAGCCACTATAGGTCAATGGACTAGCCCCGAGTGCTACACCTAGACGGGTAATTTCTGCCAAGCCTCGAGCGATGATGGCTGCCTTAGCATTGTCACCAAATCCCAAACCATGTAAAGCTCCTGCACCGACAGCGATAATATTTTTGAGAGCACCGGCAGTTTCGACTCCAATAACATCCGTATTGGTATAAAGTCGGAAGTAGTGATTGCTAAAGAGTTCTTGAACGTATTGAGCTGTTTGTAAGTCTTTAGAAGCAGCAGTGATTAAAGTCAGGTCACGCACAATGGTCTCTTCCGCATGACTAGGACCTGAAACAACGACGATATCACTGCGGAGCTGTTCAGGAATTTCTTCTTCAAGGATGGATGATAGTCGTTTATGGCTATCGGGTTCTAATCCCTTTGAAGCGTGCATGATGATAGCCTTATGGTCCAATGTTTGTGCAACTTGTTGGGCAACAAGTCGTGTCACTTTTGTTGGGACAACAAACAAAATCGCATCTACATCTTCCAATGCCTCTGATAAGTCGGTGTAGGCAATGATATTTTCATCTAGAACGACATCTTTAAAGTAATGTTTATTAGTATGGTGTGTATTAATTTCATTGATTTGTTCGGGAATATTTCCCCAGATACGTACCTCGTGTCCATTGTCATTTAAGACTTGTGAAAGGGCAGTCCCCCAAGAACCAGGCCCCAAGACGGCGACGGTTTGTTTTTCCATATTCCCCTCCTTTATAACCTTCTTTTTACTATTTTACCATAAAAACCTTTATCATGCATTACTGTAGATGAAAGCGCACTAATTTGTATTAAGGAGAGTTCTTTGACAAGTTCTCACTTTTTTGCTAGAATAACATCACACAAACAGAATGAGAAGGAGCTGACGGACTGTCGCTCCCTTTTGTCTATCTTTCAAGGAGAAAGTATGCTGATTCAGAAAATAAAAACCTACAAGTGGCAGGCCTTAGCTTCGCTCCTGATGACAGGCTTGATGGTTGCAAGTTCACTTCTGCAACCGCGTTATCTGCAGGAAGTGTTAGACGCCCTACTTGCTGGGAAATATGAAGCTATTTATAGTATCGGGATTTGGTTGATTGGTGTGGCCTTAGTCGGTCTAGTTGCTGGTGGGCTCAATGTTGTCCTTGCAGCCTATATTGCCCAAGGAGTTTCATCTGACCTTCGAGAGGATGCCTTCCGTAAAATCCAAACCTTTTCTTATGCCAATATTGAACAATTTAATGCGGGAAATCTAGTCGTTCGAATGACAAATGATATCAACCAGATTCAGAACGTCGTCATGATGACCTTCCAAATTCTTTTCAGACTCCCCCTCTTGTTCATCGGTTCGTTTATCTTGGCGGTTCAAACCTTACCTTCTCTGTGGTGGGTGATTGTTCTCATGGTAATCTTAATTTTTGGTTTGACTGCTGTCATGATGGGGATGATGGGTCCTCGTTTTGCCAAGTTTCAAACCCTTCTTGAACGCATCAATGCCATTGCCAAGGAAAATCTGCGCGGTGTTCGTGTGGTCAAGTCCTTTGTCCAAGAAAAAGAGCAATTTGCTAAGTTTACGGAGGTTTCAGACGAGCTTCTCGGTCAAAATCTTTACATCGGTTATGCCTTTTCAGTAGTGGAACCTTTCATGATGTTGGTCGGTTATGGGGCGGTATTTCTCTCTATTTGGCTAGTTGCAGGGATGGTTCAGTCGGATCCGTCAGTTGTTGGCTCCATTGCTTCCTTTGTCAATTACCTAAGCCAGATTATCTTTACCATTGTTATGGTTGGATTTTTGGGAAATTCCGTCAGTCGTGCCATGATTTCTCTGCGTCGTATTCGAGAAATTCTGGATGCAGAGCCAGCCATGACGTTCAAGGATGTCCCAGATGAAGAGTTGGTTGGAAGTCTTAGCTTTGAAAATGTGACCTTTACCTATCCAATGGACAAGGAACCGATGCTGAAAGATGTGAGTTTTACTATTGAACCTGGTCAGATGGTTGGTGTAGTTGGAGCGACTGGTGCAGGAAAATCAACATTGGCTCAACTGATTCCACGTCTCTTTGACCCACAGGAAGGGTCTATCAAAATCGGAGGCAAGGATATTCGAGAAGTGAGTGAAGGGACCCTGCGTAAAGCTGTCTCTATCGTTCTCCAACGTGCCATTCTCTTCAGTGGAACGATTGCAGATAACCTGAGACAGGGTAAGGGAGATGCTACTCTATTTGAAATGGAACGCGCAGCCAATATTGCTCAGGCTAGCGAATTCATTCATCGTATGGAGAAAACCTTTGAAAGTCCAGTTGAGGAACGAGGAACCAACTTCTCTGGTGGGCAAAAACAACGGATGTCGATTGCGCGTGGGATTGTCAGCAATCCGCGTATTCTGATTTTTGACGATTCGACCTCGGCCTTGGATGCCAAGTCAGAGCGCCTAGTGCAAGAAGCCTTGAATAAGGACTTGAAGGGAACAACAACCATTATCATCGCGCAAAAGATTAGCTCGGTTGTTCATGCAGATAAAATCTTGGTTCTAAATCAAGGGCGATTGATTGGTCAAGGCACGCATGCAGACTTGGTTGCCAACAATGCTGTTTACCGTGAAATATACGAAACACAGAAAGGAAAGGAGGAGTGAAATGAAGACAGTTCAATTTTTTTGGAATTATTTTAAAGTTTATAAGCTATCATTTGTAGTTGTTATCCTGATGATTGTTCTGGCAACTCTTGCCCAAGCCCTCTTTCCGGTCTTTTCTGGACAAGCAGTGACGCAGCTAGCTAATTTAGTTCAAGCTTATCAAAATGGCAATCCAGAACTTATTTGGCAAAGTCTATCAGGAATCATGGTCAATCTTGGCCTGCTGGTTTTGGTTCTCTTTATCTCCAGTGTGATATACATGTGTCTCATGACGCGCGTGATTGCAGAATCGACCAACGAGATGCGCAAAGGCCTCTTCGGTAAGCTTGCTCGCTTGACGGTTTCTTTCTTTGACCGCCGACAAGATGGCGATATCTTGTCTCGTTTTACCAGTGATTTGGATAATATCCTCCAAGCCTTTAACGAGAGCTTGATTCAGGTCATGAGCAATATTGTTTTATACATTGGTCTGATTCTTGTCATGTTTTCGAGAAATGTGACGCTGGCCCTCATCACTATCGCCAGCACACCAGTTGCCTTCCTTATGCTGATTTTCATCGTAAAAATGGCACGCAAATACACCAATCTCCAGCAGAAAGAGGTAGGGAAGCTCAATGCCTATATGGATGAGGGTATCTCAGGCCAAAAAGCCGTGATTGTGCAAGGAATTCAAGAGGATATGATGGCAGGATTTCTTGAACAAAATGAGCGTGTGCGTAAGGCAACCTTTAAAGGAAGAATGTTCTCAGGAATTTTGTTCCCTGTCATGAATGGGATGAGTTTGGTTAACACAGCCATCGTCATCTTTGCGGGTTCAGCTGTTCTATTGAATGATAAATCTATTGAAACCAGTACAGCCCTAGGTTTGATTGTTATGTTTGCCCAATTTTCACAGCAGTACTACCAGCCTATTATCCAAGTTGCAGCTAGTTGGGGGAGTCTTCAGTTGGCCTTTACAGGTGCTGAACGGATTCAGGAAATGTTTGATGCTGAAGAAGAAATTCGTCCTGAAAAGGCTCCAATCTTCACTAAGCTGCAAGAAGGTGTTGAAATTAGTCATATTGATTTTTCATACTTGCCTGATAAACCTATTTTGAAAGATGTCAGCATTTCTGCCCCTAAAGGCCAGATGACAGCAGTTGTTGGTCCGACTGGGTCAGGGAAAACGACTATTATGAACCTCATCAATCGCTTTTATGATGTTGATGCTGGTGGTATTTATTTTGACGGCAAAGACATCCGTGACTATGATTTAGATAGTCTTAGAAGCAAGGTGGGGATTGTCTTGCAAGATTCGGTCTTGTTTAGCGGAACGATTCGAGACAATATCCGTTTCGGTGTACCAGATGCTAGTCAAGAAATGGTTGAGGTAGCAGCCAAGGCAACCCACATTCACGACTATATCGAAAGCTTGCCTGATAAGTACGATACTCTTATCGATGATGACCAGAGCATCTTCTCAACAGGACAGAAACAATTGATTTCTATCGCTCGAACCCTGATGACAGATCCAGAAGTTCTCATTCTAGATGAAGCAACTTCAAACGTAGATACGGTGACAGAAAGCAAGATTCAGCATGCCATGGAGGCGGTTGTAGCAGGCAGAACTAGTTTCGTCATTGCCCACCGTTTGAAGACCATCCTCAATGCAGACCAGATTATTGTTCTTAAAGATGGAGAAGTCATTGAACGCGGTAACCACCATGAACTCTTGAAACTAGGTGGATTCTATTCAGAACTTTATCACAATCAATTTGTCTTTGAATAAGAAAGAAGTTGTCCTATGTGGGCAGCTTTTTCTTGTCCATAAAAAATATTTATCACGGACTTAAAAAAAACATATTAGACGAAAGGCATTTTGAGTGATATGATAGGACTATCGTTAACATTTGAAAGGAGAGGCATCATGGCTAGAACGGTTGTAGGAGTTGCTGCAAATCTATGTCCCGTAGACGCAGAAGGCAAAAACATTCATTCATCTGTATCTTGTAGATTCGCAGAGAGCATTCGTCAAGTCGGTGGTCTCCCTTTAGTCATTCCTGTTGGTGATGAGTCAGTTGTACGCGATTATGTGGAAATGATTGATAAGCTTATTTTAACAGGCGGTCAAAATGTCCATCCTCAGTTTTATGGAGAGAAAAAGACCATCGAGAGCGATGATTACAATCTAGTACGTGATGAGTTTGAACTGGCCCTCTTGAAAGAAGCGCTTCGTCAGAATAAACCAATTATGGCAATCTGTCGCGGTGTCCAACTTGTCAATGTTGCCTTTGGGGGAACCCTCAATCAAGAAATCGAAGGTCACTGGCAAGGACTGCCTTTCGGAACATCTCACTCTATTGAGACAGTAGAAGGAAGCGTGGTGGCCAAGCTATTTGGAAAAGAAAGTAAGGTTAACTCGGTCCATCGTCAAAGCATTAAAGATTTGGCACCTAATTTCCGTGTAACCGCTATTGATCCAAGAGACCAGACCATCGAAGCGATTGAGTCTATCGACGAACACCGCATTATCGGTTTGCAGTGGCATCCAGAGTTTCTAGTTAATGAAGAAGATGGCAATTTAGAACTATTTGAGTATTTATTGAATGAACTGTAACGACTGGAACATCTGGTCGTTCTTTCTTTTATTTTTTCAAATTTTTTGGAATATGAGATTTTTACGCAAACGTTTGAATTCTGATAAAAATTGGAGAAATTCGACAAAAAAACTTGAAAAAAACGAAGGTAAGCGTTATGATAGAAAAGAAGAAATATTGGAGGAATAACATGTCACATATTAAATTTGATTATTCAAAAGTTTTAGACAAATTTGTTGCACCACATGAAGTGGAATACATGCAATCACAAGTAACAGCAGCAGATGAATTGATCCGTAAAGGAACTGGTGCTGGCAGCGACTTCTTGGGATGGTTGGACCTTCCTGAAAACTACGACCGCGAAGAATTTGACCGCATCTTGAAAGCTGCTGAGCAAATCAAATCAGACAGCGATGTTTTGGTTGTGATCGGTATCGGTGGATCTTACCTTGGTGCAAAAGCAGCAATCGACTTCTTGAACCACCACTTTGCAAACTTGCAAACAAAAGAAGAACGCAAAGCTCCACAAATCCTTTACGCTGGAAACTCAATCTCATCTACTTACCTTGCTGACTTGGTAGAGTACGTAGCTGATAAAGACTTCTCAGTAAACGTGATTTCTAAATCAGGTACAACAACTGAACCAGCGATTGCTTTCCGTGTCTTCAAAGAACTCTTGGTTAAGAAATACGGTCAAGAAGAAGCTAATAAACGCATCTATGCAACAACTGACCGCCAAAAAGGTGCTGTTAAGGTTGAAGCAGACGCTAACGGTTGGGAAACATTTGTTGTTCCAGATGATATCGGTGGACGCTTCTCAGTATTGACAGCCGTTGGTTTGCTTCCAATCGCAGCATCAGGAGCTGACATCAAAGCCCTTATGGAAGGTGCGAATGCAGCTCGCAAAGACTACACTTCAGATAAAATCTCTGAAAACGAAGCTTACCAATACGCAGCAGTTCGTAACATCCTTTACCGTAAAGGTTATGCAACTGAGATCTTGGTAAACTACGAGCCATCACTTCAATACTTCTCAGAGTGGTGGAAACAATTGGCTGGTGAATCAGAAGGAAAAGACCAAAAAGGTATCTACCCAACTTCAGCCAACTTCTCAACTGACTTGCACTCACTTGGTCAATTTATCCAAGAAGGAACTCGTATCATGTTTGAAACAGTTGTCCGTGTTGATAAACCTCGTAAAAACGTGATTATCCCTAGCTTGGAAGAAGACCTTGATGGACTTGGTTACCTTCAAGGAAAAGACGTTGACTTTGTAAACAAAAAAGCGACTGATGGTGTTCTTCTTGCCCACACAGATGGTGATGTACCAAACATGTACGTGACTCTTCCAGAGCAAGACGCTTTCACTCTTGGTTATACAATCTACTTCTTCGAATTGGCTATCGCTCTTTCAGGTTACTTGAATGCTATCAACCCATTCGACCAACCAGGTGTTGAAGCTTACAAACGTAACATGTTTGCCCTTCTTGGGAAACCAGGATTTGAAGAATTGAGCAAAGAACTTAACGCACGTCTATAATAGTAGAAAAGAGTGGTTTGTCCACTCTTTTTACTCTCTTTATTCATAGCAATTGGACTCAGCCAAGACTTGTGATATAATATAGAGAGCAAAAAGGCAGACGCCTAGAGACTTTATAGGAGAAACTATGTCAAAAGATATCCGCGTACGTTACGCACCAAGTCCAACAGGACTACTACACATCGGGAATGCCCGTACAGCATTGTTCAACTACTTGTATGCACGTCATCATGGTGGAACTTTTATCATTCGTATCGAAGATACTGACCGTAAACGTCATGTCGAGGATGGTGAACGTTCACAGCTTGAAAACCTTCGTTGGTTAGGTATGGATTGGGATGAAAGCCCAGAAACACATGAAAATTACCGTCAGTCTGAGCGTTTGGACTTGTATCAAAAATACATCGACCAATTGCTAGCTGAAGGAAAAGCCTACAAATCTTACGTTACAGAAGAAGAGTTGGCAGCTGAACGCGAACGCCAAGAAGCAGCTGGCGAAACACCACGCTACATCAATGAATACCTTGGTATGAGTGAAGAAGAAAAAGCAACTTACATCGCAGAACGTGAAGCAGCAGGGATCATCCCAACTGTTCGTTTGGCTGTCAATGAGTCAGGTATCTACAAGTGGCATGATATGGTCAAAGGCGATATCGAATTTGAAGGCGGCAATATCGGCGGTGACTGGGTTATCCAAAAGAAAGACGGTTACCCAACATACAACTTTGCCGTTGTCATTGATGACCATGATATGCAAATTTCTCACGTAATCCGTGGAGACGACCACATTGCTAATACACCAAAACAGCTCATGGTTTATGAAGCACTTGGTTGGGAAGCTCCAGAGTTCGGTCACATGACCTTGATTATCAACTCTGAAACGGGTAAAAAATTGTCTAAACGCGACACCAACACTCTTCAGTTTATCGAAGACTACCGTAAAAAAGGCTATTTGCCAGAAGCCATCTTTAACTTTATCGCCCTTCTTGGTTGGAACCCAGGTGGCGAAGACGAAATCTTCTCTCGAGAAGAACTCATTAAACTTTTCGACGAAAATCGTCTCAGCAAGTCTCCTGCTGCCTTCGATCAGAAGAAACTAGACTGGATGAGCAACGACTACATCAAGAGAGCCGATCTAGCTACTATCTTTGAAATGGCTAAACCTTACTTAGAAGAAGCAGGGCGTTTGACTGACAAGTCTGAAAAAATGGTGGAACTTTACAAACCACAAATGAAATCAGTGGACGGAATCGTCCCGTTGACAGATATTTTCTTCTCAGATTTCCCAGAATTGACAGAAGCAGAGCGCGAAGTCATGGCGGGAGAAACAGTCCCAACAGTTCTTGAAGCTTTCAAAACAAAACTTAAAGAGATGACAGATGATGAATTTGTAACAGAGAATATCTTCCCACAAATCAAAGCTGTTCAAAAAGAAACAGGTATTAAAGGGAAAAATCTTTTCATGCCTATTCGTATCGCAGTTTCAGGTGAAATGCATGGGCCAGAATTGCCAGATACAATTTTCTTGCTTGGACGTGAAAAATCAATCCAGCATATCGAAAATATGTTAAAGGAAATCTATAAATAAGAAGGGTACAATAATGGACATCTGGGTAAAGATGTACGAAGAAGCACAGAAATTGTATAATCCACATGAAGTATCTGATTTTGTTTATGCTAATCATGTCGTTGCTGCAGTAGAAGCAGAAGATGGACAAATATTTACAGGATTCTGTATGGAGGGAACCTGTGGTGTTTTCCATCTCTGCGCAGAACGGGCAGCCCTCTTCAATATGTACCAATTTTCAGGACAAACTAAGGTTAAGAAAGTATTAGCCTTTCGAGATAAACCACCTTATGGTGGAAGTTCAGCCATGCCTTGCGGTGCTTGTAGAGAATTCCTTTTAGAGCTTAATGCTGAAAATAAAGATGCAGAATTCATGATGGACTATAATATAAGAAAAACAGTTAAAGTTGCAGAACTAATGCCCTATTGGTGGGGAGAAGAACGTGCTTCTAAGTTTAATAATCAATAGAAGAGTCAGTATAATTCTGGCTCTTTTTACTTAACTTGAAAAAAGATAAAAAAAGGTGTTGACAAGTTTGAAAAAGTCGGTATAATAGTAAGAGTTGAAAATAACAGCTCAGGTCCGTTGGTCAA
>CAJNCC010000010.1:0-62164 GCA_905221165.1 bacterium | reverse complement strand
GATGTACTTGCACTTGTCGAAGCCGACGTACTTGCTGATGTGCTTGCACTTGTTGAAGCTGACGTACTTGCTGATGTGCTTGCTGATGTACTTGCACTTGTTGAAGCTGACGTACTTGCTGATGTGCTGGCACTTGTTGAAGCTGATGTACTTGCTGATGTACTTGCACTTGTTGAAGCTGACGTACTTGCTGATGTACTTGCGCTGGTTGAAGCCGACGTACTTGCTGATGTACTTGCGCTGGTTGAAGCTGATGTACTTGCTGACGTACTTGCGCTTGTTGAAGCTGATGTGCTTGCTGATGTGCTTGCGCTGGTTGAAGCTGATGTGCTTGCTGATGTGCTAGCTGATGTACTTGCACTTGTTGAAGCTGATGTACTTGCACTTGTCGAAGCCGACGTACTTGCTGATGTGCTGGCACTTGTTGAAGCTGATGTACTTGCTGACGTGCTTGCCGATGTACTTGCGCTTGTTGAAGCTGACGTACTTGCTGACGTGCTAGCCGATGTACTTGCACTTGTTGAAGCTGACGTACTTGCTGATGTGCTTGCGCTGGTTGAAGCCGACGTACTTGCTGATGTACTTGCGCTGGTTGAAGCTGATGTACTTGCTGACGTGCTTGCGCTGGTTGAAGCTGATGTACTTGCTGACGTGCTAGCAGATGTACTTGCACTTGTTGAAGCTGACGTACTTGCTGACGTGCTAGCAGATGTACTTGCGCTGGTTGAAGCTGATGTGCTTGCTGACGTGCTTGCGCTGGTTGAAGCTGATGTACTTGCTGACGTGCTAGCCGACGTACTTGCGCTCGTTGAAGCTGATGTACTTGCTGACGTACTTGCTGACGTGCTTGCACTTGTCATCGCACTCACTGATGCACTTGTTGAAGCTGACTCTGATGCACTTGTTGAAGCTGACTCAGAACGATATTTCTTGTCTGAAACAGTTTCATTTTGACTATAGACCGTTGGTGCATACGGTTGACTACCCGATGTTACTTTAGCATTATCTTTATAATAAACTGTTGCAACACCATTCTCACTTACGTCAATACTAGAAATACGATCCCGACCGTTTGGAGTCACTTTATCATGAGCTTTTCTTATTTCTTCACGAACGTTTTCCTTATCAGTTTCTGTTAAGTGATTTTTATCCTTAACTTCTGTCAGATTAATAGCAGGCTTCTTAAACAAGTTTTGCAACTGATCTTGCTGAATTCGAATTTCTCCTACATCAACAGAGTTGCCACTAGGATCTGTAGCAGTGAGCCAACGTCCCCAGGTGTTCCCTGATTTCCACGCAAGATCTTTATTAGCAACCGCATTAATAGTAAATGTGGTCTGGTCATCATTGGTTAAAGTATTGATAATATTTGTGATGGGACCAGTTCCCCACTCAGGTCTGTTTTCGAAGAAATCTGTCAAATCTTTTCTATTACCAGAAACCTTCAGTGTGACTAACTTACCACTATTATCTTTACCTGTATAAGTAATCTGGATTTTATCTCCAGCATAGAACAAATAGCGACCATTGCCATCTCTCTTAGGCTCTTGACCATTTACTGTTACAGTATAAGTAATTGTTGGTTTCACACGTTCAGGAGTAATCGAACTTGTCGTTACTTCTGAATCCAGACCAGCAACTGTAGATTTAGCTGTTACATCACCTGTCGGTAGAAGACCGTTATTGCCGTCGTAAGCTTTTTTCAGGTCAGTAGGTTCAAATGTCACACTTGTTTCATTGTCTTTAGCAGTCTTAGTAAATGTATGGCCTGCTAAAGTCAAGGTTACAAGAGCTCCAGGCGTTACATTCGTAACAACGATCGAACGTTTTGGCAAACCACCCGTTTCATTAGTAGAATCTACTGAGATAGCTGGTGCTTGTGGATTCACTCTCACAGTAACAGGAACATTCTGTTTAACTCTAACACCCGTTGAATCTGCTGGTAACTCTACTTCCACTTGCTTGGTAAATGTTCCAACTGTCGTAAGTGACGGAGCACCGTCTACCCACTTATAATTAGTAAGTGCTGCATTAAAATCTGGATTTCCAGAAAAATTAGTAACAACTTCCTTAGGATTTGCTACAGCTTGTTTATAAGCTGGTTCATTGGTTTTATTCTGCGTAAAAGTATAAGAACGATTTGTTCCAAATTTATAGACATCATGAACAACATCAACGGTCTTACTTAATTTAACAGCGTCTCCCGCACCCATACGACCAACAGGATAAGTAAAGGTCACTTGGTAGTTGTGTCGACCTGTTTCTGCTGTGCTAATCGGTGAACTTGAAACAGCCTGGTCATTTTTTCTCCAAGTTTGACTAGCTCCATTTGGGTAATCACCGTCTCCTTGCTTGTTGACATAATCATGCCATAAGTTACCATTATGAGGAGCTGTACCTTGAATATCATTCACAGGTCCTTTAGGGGCAATCGTAGCCAACACCTTATAGTTGACCGTTACATCATCAGTTGAACCATCCGAATAGGTAACACGCGCAACGGCACTCTTTGTTCCAGTAGTCGAATTGTTAATCGGATTCAACCATCTAACTGTCGCACCCGCAGGTAAAGCTTTTCCACCTTCAAGTTGAACAAAATTAGCTGCTTTTCCCAAATCCGTTGCATTTCCCAAATCCGCTACTGTTTCACCCGCATAGGTATAAATGGTATCTACTTTAGCTACGGCATTATACTTATCCGTTTGATCCTTGACAACAAACTTGATATAACCTTCGTTATTATCAGTACTATTTGATGTATTCTGGTTATCCGTAGTTACGAGTTTACGTTCAGTAAATGCCCCTTTTTGCAGGCTTTTATTTAGGGTGCCTGTCAAAGTAATCGTAGCATTGTCTTGGTTTGTCGTAGAAGTGATTGGATTTGAACGAGTGACACCAGTAAAGCCACCATAGTTAGAAGCACTACCATCCGCAGCTCCAGATGTCGTCGTCAATTTCAATGAATTGATTTTTCCAGAGTCATCCGTCGCTTTTAGGGTAATATTGACCGGTTCGTTGCGATAAAGATAGATTTCTTTCGTTGCCGGATTGTCATAAGGAATAACTAACTTAGGACGTTCGTTGATTGTTACAGATGGTGGAATCGGTTCGCTACGTGTACCATCTTTATAGACAATAGTCGCTTCACCATTATCTTTGACTTCAATTGTATCAATACGGTATGCACCTTTATCATTTTTAGCATAAATAGCAGCCGTTACAGCAGCCTTCTCAGGACCTGTGAGACTATTCTTATCTACTACAGGCGTAAAGTCAGGATTTTTTATTGTAAATTCTGATTCATGCTTGTAACGCTCATTCAAAGGACGTTGCTTGATAAAGAAGTTTCCTGTACTGTTATCTCCCGGAATCGTAACATTCCCTGCTTTATCTGTTGCTACTGCATTACGGCGCCATTCATTTTTAGGAGCATAAGTCAAATCATCTTTCATATGCCCAGTTGCAGTTATGACTGCCGGATTAGACTCAGTCGCAACGAGATTCCCATTTGGATCTGATAGAGAAGTAGCTGTCCCAGTCCCATAATTGGTATCTCCAAAGATGTTTTGAGCCATTTCTGACGCTGGTCTATTACCATCAGCCTGTGCTACAAGTTTAAACTCACTCAGTTTCCCCTTATTATCTACGGCTTTCATTTCAAAACCGATATCATCACCTGCATAGTAATAGTAATATTTATCTCCTGCTATAGCTCCTGTTTCTGCAGCTAGAGGTTTACCATTACGGGTCGCAGTAACGGTTATTACTGGAGGTGTTTTTTCCTTCTCTAAAGAAGCATTGATGACACTTGTAGAACCGTCACGATAAGTAACCGTGATGGTACCATCTGTTGCAACATCAATTTTTGATTTGGTGCCAGGGTAAGACAGTGTAAAGCTACCATCTGGATTGGTCGTTTTACTTGCTTTAGAAATATCTGGAGCAAGATCTCCATTTTTGGATAAATCAACTAAGTTTGATTGTTTTCCAACAAAATTATCATAAACTTCCTTAACTTCATCTGGTGTTAAATGATCCAAATCAGAAACCTGAACAGTATCACCACTTTGGATATCATGACGTTCGTTGAAACCTTTGATAAGGAACTTAACTGAATCTCTAGCTACTTGGCCATTATACTGACCAGATGAAAAATTATAGGTGTACTCTTTCCCTATCTGTGCAGATAAATCGTTACCACCAACTGTACCTTGAAGATAACTAAATACATTCGGTCTGTTGATACCAGGTACACCCATCTGGTTTCCGACATAGTTAACACCTGGGACAGGGTCGCTCGATTCCAATCCATAGATATAGATATTACTATTTGAACGACTTTGAATACCAATCAAATCATTAATTGAATCGCCATTATATACTTCTTTGTAACGATTATCAATATTATATTGTGGACCAAGTTTTGAAGTTGGTTGATTATTTGTAGTTTGTTGTCTATAGCCAGTTGGAACACTTGCCGATTGAACTGCCGATCCATTCCCTGGAGTATTTTCATAAATAGGAGCAGAACTTACTTGAACCTGCATATTGGCAGTCGCAGTCGGAACATTATTATCGTATTTAACTCTTACTACAATTCGTCCCTCTAAGTTCCTGTTTTGGCCATGACGATAACTATAACCCGCCTCTGAACCATGTGTATATGTTTTTTCCATCGAACTACCATTAAAGGTCGCACTTTGGACATGTCCACCTTTGCCAACTTCGATTTTTACACCAACGTGACTCAAGGCACTATCAGCATGGACATTCATGGTGTAAGTAGCGATACCAGTAGCCTTATCAAAAGTAGCAGTTGGACTACTTACATTCATACGCCCATCATTCTGTTGAGGAGCCCAGCTCGCTCGAAGCGAAGCATCACGCAACATTGGTTTTCCATTACGGATATCACGCGCACCTGATTGCGCTCTTAAAACAGCATTGACAATAGAATTACGAGCCAAGGTAGCTTTTTTCACCACCTCTGTCCAGTCACTCGTTGGATCTGCCAAAGCTTTTTCAATAGCTGTCACTGCTGCATTTACCTTAGTAATTGCAGAATCAGTATTTGGTAAACCAGCAGCTTTCGCTAAGTATTCGCCCATTTCAGCTGAAAGCTTGGTTAACTTCTTACGATTTTCTTCATTTTGTTTAGCAGAAACTTCGGAAGTTGCAATGGCTCCAGCAGTAACTCCTACGATACTAGTCATGGTAGAAGTTGATTGAGCAGCACTTGCACTAACCTTCCCATCAATTTCAGTTGCCTTCAGTAGAGCAGAATCGATTTTAAGGCTAGTTGATTCTGTTGATACAGAAGCATCTCGGTCAGTTGCTGTCGCAGAAGTACTCTGTTCACCTGATAGACTAGCCACTGTAGAAAAGCTACCCGGCTTACTTGTTGATTGACTGATACTAGTAGAGGTGCTGACAGATGCACTTGTCGAAGTACTTGCAGAGGTACTTGCAGAGGTACTTGCAGAGGTACTTGTCGAAGCACTGGCTGACGAACTCTTAGATACAGATTCTAACATCGAAGCGCTTTCGCTTACAGAAGTAGACAAGCTAGCAGAATTCTCTGAATTATTTACAGATGTCGTACCAAAAACTACTGTATCATTTGTAATCAAAAGATCTGGATTTTCCAGTGTTTTTTCCACGGCTACTGTTTCATTTGCAAACACTTTTGTTTGAGTAGCAACAGTACCCCCTAAAACAGCCCCTGTGGCAGCAAGTCCCTTGATAATATCCAGACCTGTAATAGAAGGATTTACTTTATCCTCTACCACTTCTGTCATGACTTGAGTCGTATCTACACCACCCCGCAAGACCTTGAACAAACCAAAAAGAGAGGTTGAAGCTCGCAACCAATGTTTTCCTGATTTGATCAACTTATACCGCGTCACTCGGTCGGTTTCTCTATATTCACCTTTTTGACGTCTAAAAAACATGATTTACCCTTTCGTTACATACCAAAAGTGGATAATCCACCCGATTTTAATCATACTTTTATAGTATACTCCAAGTGTAAACAATAGTCAAGCATCTTAATATATTTTTATATAATACGATACTTCAAACTAACTTGTCTAGATTGTCCCAAATCATCCTTACATATTACACTCATGAAATTCCCTAAAACAAAATTCAACCCAGTTTTTATGCTTTCTTTCTATAAATTCATACTATAAAAATAAAACTATAACAATGGTCATAATCTAAACAAAATTACCTTTATATTATTGTTGTATTATCATGTTTTTAAATCAAAAAAAGCTGTGAATCATGACATTCACAGCAGTCACCGATTTTTAAGCCACTACACGGAGTTTGGCAAATCGATTCTATTTACAAACGAAGTTAGCTAGACCACTCACTAGCAGTTACGACGGAAAAATCCACGAATCAATATCATTCGCGGACTTTTACTAGCAAAGCATTTAGGTAGACCGCCATAGCGGTTACCTATTATTAGATTACGACACTGAGTTTTACAAATCGATTCCATTTGTAAAACTCAGTTAGTGAGGCAGTTAGCAAGTCTAATAGGACTTGCCGTAGCCTACTTAGATTGCTTTGTAATCAAGTAGGCTTACTGAATCACATCTTCTCTTCCAACTCTACGTCTGGATACTTGTCCGCAAACCAGCGGAGGGCAAAGTCATTTTCAAAGAGGAAGACTGGTTGGTCAAAACGGTCTTTGGCCAAAATATTGCGGCTTGATGACATTCGTTCATCCAAGTCCTCAGGCTTGATCCAGCGAACTGTCTTTTTACCCATTGGGCTCATGACTACTTCCGCATTGTACTCGCCTTCCATACGGTGCTTGAAGACTTCAAACTGGAGTTGACCTACAGCGCCTAGCATGTACTCGCCTGTTTGGTAATTCTTATAAAGCTGAATGGCTCCTTCTTGCACCAATTGCTCAATCCCCTTGTGGAAGGATTTTTGCTTCATGACATTCTTTGCAGATACTTTCATGAAAATCTCAGGTGTAAAGGTTGGCAGTGGTTCAAACTCAAACTTGTTTTTTCCAACTGTCAAGGTATCCCCAACCTGATAAGTACCGGTATCATAAACCCCGATGATATCTCCTGCAACAGCATTGGTAACATTCTCACGACTTTCCGCCATAAACTGAGTGACATTCGAAAGTTTAGCACCCTTACCAGTACGAGGCAAGTTGACACTCATGCCACGTTCAAATTCACCCGATACTATACGGACAAAGGCGATGCGGTCACGGTGGCGAGGGTCCATGTTGGCTTGGATTTTAAAGACAAATCCTGAGAAATCCTTGTCATAAGGATCCACAATTTCACCGTCCGTTTTCTTGTGTCCATGTGGTTCTGGAGCAAACTTGAGGAAGGTTTCAAGGAAGGTCTGGACACCAAAGTTTGTAAGCGCTGAACCGAAGAAGACTGGCGTCAATTCTCCAGCAAGGATAGCTTCCTCTGAAAACTCATTCCCAGCTTCATTTAAAAGTTCAATATCATCCTTGACTTGCTCGTAGAAAGGATTGCTTCCAAAAAGCTTGTCCCCATCTTCTAGGCTAGCAAAACGCTCATCACCCTTGTAGAGCTCCAAGCGTTGGTTATAGAGGTCATACAAACCCTCAAAGGCTTTCCCCATCCCGATTGGCCAGTTCATCGGATAGCTCGCAATGCCCAAGACTTCTTCCAATTCTTGCAAGAGGTCCAGTGGCTCACGACCGTCACGGTCTAGCTTGTTCATAAAGGTAAAGACAGGAATGCCACGGTGTTTGACAACTTCAAATAATTTCTTAGTTTGGGCCTCGATACCCTTGGCAGAGTCCACTACCATAACTGCAGCATCCACCGCCATCAAGGTACGATAGGTATCTTCTGAGAAGTCCTCGTGCCCTGGTGTGTCAAGGATATTCACGCGTTTTCCGTCGTAGTCAAATTGCATAACAGATGATGTCACCGAAATCCCACGTTGCTTCTCGATATCCATCCAGTCAGACTTAGCAAAAGTCCCTGTTTTCTTTCCTTTTACAGTACCAGCCTCACGAATCTCGCCCCCAAAGTAGAGCAACTGCTCAGTAATAGTAGTTTTCCCCGCGTCAGGGTGGGAGATGATGGCAAAGGTACGACGTTTCTTAATTTCTTCTTGAATATTCATAAGTTCTCTTTCTTTGATTCTCTATTTTTCTTGTTTCAATAGCTAAGAATGATTTCTACATTGGATTTTACCATTCCTTTCAACACTCCATTATATCGGATTTTAGCATTTTTTTCAATTTCTATTTCTTTTCAGCTCCCCCTCCCTTATTTATAGGAAAATATGGTAAAATAGAACAGACTAAAAATCATCATTTCACGAAAGGATGCAAGATGAAAATTACGCAAGAAGAGGTAACACACGTTGCCAATCTTTCAAAATTAAGATTCTCTGAAGAAGAAACTGCTGCCTTTGCGACTACCTTGTCTAAGATTGTAGACATGGTTGAATTACTGGGCGAAGTAGACACAACTGGTGTCGCACCTACTACGACCATGGCTGACCGCAAGACTGTACTCCGCCCTGATGTGGCCGAAGAAGGAACAGACCGTGATCGCTTGTTTAAAAACGTACCTGAAAAAGACAACTACTATATCAAGGTACCAGCTATCCTAGACGATGGAGGAGATGCCTAATGACTTTCAACAATAAAACCATTGAAGACTTGCACAATCTCCTTGTCTCTAAGGAAATTTCAGCAACTGAATTAACACAAGCTACGCTTGAAGATATCAAGTCTCGCGAAACAGCTATTAACGCTTTTGTTACCATCGCTGAGGAGCAAGCCCTTGCTCAAGCTAAAGCTATTGATGAAGCTGGAATCGATGCTGATAATGTCCTTTCAGGAATTCCACTTGCAGTTAAGGATAACATCTCTACAGACGGCATTCTCACAACTGCTGCCTCAAAAATGCTCTACAACTATGAGCCAATCTTTGATGCAACAGCCGTTGCCAATGCAAAAGCGAAAGGCATGATTGTCGTCGGAAAGACCAACATGGACGAATTTGCCATGGGTGGTTCAGGTGAGACTTCTCACTATAGTGCCACTAAAAATGCTTGGGACCACAGCAAGGTTCCTGGTGGTTCATCAAGTGGTTCTGCCGCAGCTGTAGCCTCAGGACAAGTTCGCTTGTCACTTGGTTCTGATACTGGTGGTTCTATCCGCCAACCTGCTGCCTTCAACGGGATTGTTGGTCTCAAACCAACTTACGGAACAGTTTCACGTTTCGGTCTCATTGCCTTTGGTAGCTCATTAGACCAGATTGGACCTTTTGCTCCGACTGTTAAGGAAAATGCCCTCTTACTCAACGCTATTGCCAGCGAAGATGCCAAAGATTCTACTTCTGCCCCTGTCCGAATCGCCGACTTTACTTCAAAAATCGGTCAAGACATCAAGGGTATGAAAATTGCTTTACCTAAGGAATACCTTGGGGAAGGAATTGACCCAGAAGTTAAAGAAACCATTATCAAGGCAGCCAAACACTTTGAAAAACTAGGTGCTATCGTTGAAGAAGTCAGCCTTCCTCACTCTAAATACGGAGTTGCCGTTTACTACATCATCGCTTCATCTGAAGCTTCATCAAACTTGCAACGTTTTGACGGTATCCGTTACGGCTATCGTGCAGAGGATGCAACCAACCTTGATGAAATCTATGTAAACAGCCGTAGCCAAGGTTTTGGTGAAGAGGTTAAACGCCGTATCATGCTTGGTACATTCAGTCTTTCATCAGGTTACTACGATGCCTACTACAAGAAAGCTGGTCAAGTCCGCACCCTCATCATTCAAGATTTCGAAAAAGTCTTTGCGGATTATGACTTGATTTTGGGCCCAACTGCTCCAAGTGTTGCTTATGACTTGGACTCACTCAACCATGACCCAGTTGCCATGTACTTGGCTGACCTTTTGACAATCCCAGTCAACTTGGCAGGTCTTCCAGGAATTTCGATTCCTGCTGGATTCTCTCAAGGACTACCTGTCGGTCTGCAATTGATTGGTCCTAAGTACTCTGAGGAAACCATTTACCAAGCTGCTGCTGCTTTTGAGGCAACAACAGACTACCACAAACAACAACCCGTGATTTTTGGAGGTGATAACTAATGAACTTTGAAACAGTCATTGGACTTGAAGTCCACGTAGAGCTTAACACCAATTCAAAAATCTTCTCACCTACTTCTGCCCACTTTGGAAATGACCAAAATGCCAACACTAACGTGATTGACTGGTCCTTCCCAGGAGTTCTGCCAGTTCTCAATAAAGGTGTTGTTGATGCCGGTATCAAGGCTGCTCTTGCCCTCAACATGGACATCCACAAAAAGATGCACTTTGACCGCAAGAACTACTTCTATCCTGATAATCCTAAAGCCTACCAAATTTCTCAGTTTGATGAGCCAATCGGTTATAACGGTTGGATTGAAGTCGAGCTAGAAGACGGTACAACTAAGAAAATCGGTATCGAACGTGCCCACCTAGAAGAAGACGCTGGTAAAAACACCCACGGTACAGATGGCTACTCTTACGTTGACCTCAACCGCCAAGGGGTGCCTTTGATTGAGATTGTATCTGAAGCAGACATGCGTTCTCCTGAAGAAGCCTATGCTTACCTAACAGCCCTCAAGGAAGTTATCCAGTACGCTGGCATTTCTGACGTCAAGATGGAAGAAGGTTCGATGCGTGTGGATGCTAATATTTCTCTTCGTCCTTATGGTCAAGACAAATTCGGTACCAAGACTGAGTTGAAAAACCTCAACTCCTTCTCAAATGTTCGCAAGGGTCTTGAATACGAAGTCCAACGTCAAGCTGAAATCCTTCGCTCAGGTGGTCAAATCCGTCAAGAAACACGCCGTTACGATGAAGCTAACAAGGCAACCATCCTCATGCGTGTCAAGGAAGGGGCTGCAGACTACCGCTACTTCCCAGAACCAGATCTACCACTCTTTGAAATCTCAGACGAGTGGATTGAGGAAATGCGGACAGAGTTGCCAGAGTTTCCAAAAGAACGCCGTGCGCGTTATGTATCTGACCTTGGCTTGTCAGACTACGATGCTAGCCAGTTGACTGCAAACAAAGTCACTTCTGACTTCTTTGAAAAAGCTGTTGCCCTAGGTGGTGATGCTAAACAAGTCTCTAACTGGCTCCAAGGTGAAGTGGCTCAGTTCTTGAACGCTGAAGGCAAGACACTGGAACAAATCGAATTGACACCAGAAAACTTGGTAGAAATGATTGCCATCATCGAAGACGGCACTATCTCTTCTAAGATTGCTAAGAAAGTCTTTGTCCACCTTGCTAAAAATGGCGGTGGAGCGCGTGAATACGTGGAAAAAGCAGGCATGGTTCAAATCTCAGATCCAGATATCCTGATTCCAATCATCCACCAAGTCTTTGCGGATAACGAAGCCGCAGTTGCCGACTTCAAGTCAGGCAAACGTAACGCAGACAAGGCCTTCACAGGCTTCCTTATGAAAGCAACCAAAGGCCAAGCCAACCCACAAGTCGCCCTTAAACTACTTGCCCAGGAATTAGCGAAGTTGAAAGAAGATTAATATGTAAAAGAAACCAGCCCTGAGGTTGGTTTTTTCTCCTCTACCATCTCCCAATAACTATTTTGGCTTTATTTCCAGAAAATTTTATGGTAAAATGAAGAGTAATAATATTTATTAAAGAGGTAAAAACATGATTGAAGCAAGCAAATTGAAAGCTGGTATGACATTTGAAACTGCAGACGGAAAATTGATCCGCGTTTTGGAAGCTAGCCACCACAAACCAGGTAAAGGGAACACAATCATGCGTATGAAATTACGTGATGTCCGTACTGGTTCTACATTTGACACAAGCTACCGTCCAGAAGAAAAATTCGAACAAGCTATTATCGAAACTGTTCCAGCTCAATACTTGTACAAAATGGATGAAACTGCCTACTTCATGAACACTGAAACTTACGACCAATACGAAATCCCAGTCGTAAACGTTGAAAATGAATTGCTTTACATCCTTGAAAACTCTGATGTGAAAATCCAATTCTACGGAACTGAAGTAATCGGTGTAACTGTACCAACTACTGTTGAATTGACAGTTGCTGAAACACAACCATCTATCAAAGGTGCTACTGTTACAGGTTCTGGTAAACCAGCGACTATGGAAACTGGACTTGTTGTCAACGTTCCTGACTTCATCGAAGCTGGACAAAAATTGATCATCAACACTGCAGAAGGAACTTACGTTTCTCGTGCCTAATCTCTAGAAAGAGGTCATTCTATGGGAATTGAAGAACAATTTGGCGAAATCGTTATCGCTCCACGTGTACTTGAAAAAATCATTGCCATCGCAACTGCTAAAGTTGATGGTGTCCACTCATTTTCAAATAAATCCGTATCTGATACCCTATCAAAACTCTCTCTTGGTCGTGGCGTCTACTTAAAAGAAAGCAACGAAGAACTAACTGCTGACATCTATCTCTATCTTGAGTACGGTGTGAAGGTACCAAAAGTTGCTCTTGCTATTCAAAAAGCAGTCAAGGATGCTGTCCGTGATATGGCTGATGTGGAACTTTCTGCTGTCAACATCCATGTTGCAGGAATCGTTCCAGATAAAACACCAAAACCTGAGTTGAAAGATCTATTTAACGAGGACTTCCTCAATGACTAGTCCACTATTAGAATCTAGACGCGAACTTCGTAAATGCGCTTTTCAAGCTCTTATGAGCCTTGAATTCGGCACAGATATGCAAACAGCTTGTCACTTTGCCTACACGCATGACCGTGAAGATGCAGATGTGCAAATCCCTGCCTTTCTTCTGAACTTGGTTTCTGGCGTTCAAGCTCAAAAAGACGAGTTGGATAAACAAATCAACCAGCACCTCAAGTCAGGCTGGACAGTTGAACGCTTGACCTTGGTCGAAAAAAACTTACTACGCTTAGGTATCTTTGAAATCACATCATTTGATACACCTCAGCTGGTAGCAGTCAATGAAGCTATTGAACTTGCTAAGAATTTTTCAGATCAAAAATCAGCCCGTTTTATCAATGGACTGCTTAGTCAATTTGTAACTGAAGAAAACGAATAATCGAAAAGGTGTTTGGTTTTCCAAGCACCTTTTGACTTTCTCCTCTGCACAGAGTAAGAAGCACATAAAAACTAGAACTGACTGCCAGTTCTAGTTTTTATGTATTCTGAGGTATTAGTATTTTCTAAATCGTTGGTAACGCTCTTCCAACAACTCTTCTAACGGTTTTTGTAAAAGTATAGCTAGCTCATCTTGGAGTTCTTTTTTGACATTCTTAATTAGTTCTTTGCTAGAAAGTCCTGCTTCAGAAATCACCTTATCTACCACGTCCATTTCTAACAGCTCATGTGAGGTGATTTTCATCAGTTCTGCTGCTTCCATGGCACGACTACCATCCTTCCATAGAATGGAAGCAAAGCCTTCTGGACTGAGAATAGCATAGATAGAATTTTCCAGCATCCAGACACGGTCTGCGACTGCTAGAGCCAGAGCCCCACCTGAACCACCTTCACCGATAATGATAGCAATAATCGGAACTTTCAGGTCACTCATTTCCATGAGATTACGAGCAATAGCTTCCCCCTGTCCACGTTCTTCCGCACCGACACCAGGATAGGCACCTGCTGTATTGATAAAGGTCACCACTGGACGGCCAAACTTTTCAGCCTGTTTCATCAATCGTAGGGCCTTACGGTAGCCTTCTGGATGTGGTTGTCCAAAATTCCGTTTAAGGTTATCTTGTAAACTCTTGCCTTTTTGGATACCAACCACTGTTACAGCTTGGTCTCCAAGCCAGCCGATACCACCAACAACTGCACCATCGTCACGAAAAGAGCGGTCACCGTGTAATTGGATAAAGTCATCAAAAGTGCCTGTCGCAAAGTCCAAAGTTGTCAAGCGACTCTGCTCACGCGCTTCTCTGACTATTTTTGCAATATTCATCTAGGACTCCCTCCGTGCAATCTGACTAGGCTAGCAATGGTATCTGGCAAGTCTCTTCTTTTGACAATAGCATCCACAAAGCCATGTTCCAATAGGAATTCTGCCTTTTGGAAATCCTCAGGCAAGCTTTCACGAACCGTATTTTCAATGACACGACGCCCAGCAAAACCAACCAAACTTTGTGGTTCAGCTAGGATGATATCTCCTTCCATAGCGAAAGAAGCTGTCACTCCACCTGTCGTTGGATCTGTCAAAATGGTCAGGTAAAAGAGACCAGCATTTGAATGCCGTTTAACCGCTGCAGAGATCTTGGCCATCTGCATGAGACTCATGATTCCTTCCTGCATACGGGCTCCACCAGATGCGGTGAAGAGAACAATTGGCAATTGTTCAACAGTCGCATACTCAAACAAGCGAGTGATTTTTTCACCTACAACTGTACCCATAGAAGCCATGATAAAGTTGGAATCCATAATCCCAAGAGCCACAGTCTGACCTTTAATAAGAGCAGTTCCTGTCACAACAGCTTCATCAAGACCTGTTTTTTCACGCATAGTTGCTAGTTTCTTTTGATAACCAGGGAAATGCAAGGGATCCTTGCTTTCAATCCCTGTAAACAATTCCTTGAAGGTTCCCATATCAATCGTCAAAGCCAAGCGTTCTTGGGCAGAAATACGAAAGGTGTAGCTACAATGTGGACAGATACGCTCACTTCCCAGATCCTTCTGATAAATGGTATGCTTACAGCCTGGACACTGGGAGAATAATTCATCTGGAACCTCTGGCTTGGCTTGAGGTTTTTCCCTAACCGAACGATTGGGATTGATTCGAATATACTTATCTTTTTTACTAAATAGAGCCATTGATTCCCCTTTTCGGTTTAAACTCTTGAAGTCATTTTATTCTTTTTCTTGATACTTGGGTAAAAAGGTTTCCATCAAGAAGGAAGTATCATAATCTCCAGCAATGACATTGCGATCTGAAATGAGGTCAAGCTGAAAATCTGCATTGGTCTTCACCCCTTCAATCTCTAGTTCATAGAGGGCACGTTGCATTTTCATCAAGGCATCAAAACGATTTTCACCGTGAACGATGATTTTAGCAATCATACTATCATAATAAGGTGGAATGGTATAACCTGGATAAACTGCTGAATCCACGCGCAAGCCAACTCCACCACTTGGCAGGTAGAGATTGGTAATCTTACCTGGACTTGGAGCAAAGTTAAAGGCTGGATTTTCTGCATTGATACGACACTCGATGGCATGACCGCGTAGGACAATATCTTCTTGCTTAACAGACAGAGGCTGACCTGCCGCAATGCGAATTTGTTCCTTAACGATATCCACTCCTGAAACAAACTCTGTTACTGGATGCTCTACCTGAACACGTGTATTCATCTCCATGAAGTAGAAATTGCTACTTGCTTCATCAAGAAGAAACTCAATAGTCCCTGCATTCTCATAGCCAACAGACTCTGCAGCTCGAACCGCAGCAGAACCAATTTCATTTCGTAGCGTTTTGCCAATTGCAATCGAAGGACTTTCTTCCAAAACCTTTTGGTTATTCCGTTGAAGAGAACAATCCCGTTCCCCTAAATGAATCACATTCCCATGCTCATCTCCTAGGATTTGAACCTCGATGTGACGAGCTGGATAGATAACCCGTTCAATGTACATGGCACCATTGCCATAGTTGGCCTTGGCTTCACTAGAAGCAGTTTCAAAGGCTGAAACGAGGTCTTCTGGTTTTTCAACCTTACGGATCCCTTTACCACCTCCACCTGCTGAAGCCTTGAGCATAACAGGGTAGCCAATTTTTTCAGCAACAATCAAAGCTTCTTCAGAGTTATGCACTTCTCCATCCGAACCTGGAATGACTGGAACACCAGCTTTGATCATCTGAGCACGTGCATTGATCTTGTCTCCCATCATATCCATGACATGACCAGATGGGCCGATAAACTTAATCCCCACTTCTTCACACATGGTTGCAAATTTGGAATTTTCACTGAGAAATCCAAAACCTGGGTGAATGGCTTCTGCCTCAGTCAAGACTGCAGCTGATAGAACCGCATTGATATTGAGATAAGACTCAGTTGACTTACCAGGACCGATACAAACCGCTTCATCTGCCAAAAGCGTATGAAGGGCTTCCTTATCAGCAGTTGAATAAACCGCCACCGTTGCGATCCCCAGTTCACGCGCCGCACGGATAATACGGACCGCAATTTCACCACGATTGGCAATTAAAATTTTTCGAAACATGGAGAACCTCCTTAGTTCCCTATTGCAAAGGTTAGAGTACCACTGGCTGCAAGCTTGCCATCCACTTCAGCCTTTGCTTCAACCACAGCAATGGTACCACGACGTTTGACAAAAGTCGCTGTCATAAGCAATTGGTCTCCAGGCACAACTTGCTTCTTAAATTTAACCTTGTCCATACCAGCATAAAAGACCAGTTTCCCCTTATTTTCAGGCTTAGACAACTCCAAGACACCAGCAGTTTGCGCCAAGGCTTCCATGATTAGAACACCTGGCATAACTGGATATTGAGGGAAATGACCATTAAAGAAGGGCTCGTTGATTGTCACATTTTTGATAGCAACAATAGTATCCTCGCTCACTTCCAACACACGGTCCACTAGGAGCATAGGATAACGGTGGGGAAGAGCTTCTTTGATTCCTTGAATATCAATCATTTGATTCGTACCAATCCTTTACCAAACTCAACCATTTCTTCATTAGAAACGAGAATTTCCGTTACCACACCATCCTTAGGTGCTGGAATTTCATTCATGACTTTCATGGCTTCGATAATCACCAATGTTTGACCTTTTTTGACACTATCACCAACTGTAACGAAGGCAGATTTATCAGGACCAGCAGCCAAGTAAGCCACCCCAACAAGTGGACTCTCTACAACATCTCCCTCAGCAGCCACACTTGCTTCAGCTGTAGCTGGAACCTCTTCCACTACAGTTTCTGTTGAAGCAGATGAAGGAGCTACTGGACTTGGTGTTGCTAGAACGGGAGCTGGAGCAGCTTGAGATGCAACTTCAGACACCAGTCTCGCTTCATTCTTGCTAAACTGTAACTCATCCGTTCCATTTTTATAAGAAAATTCTCTCAAACTTGATTGGTCAAATTGAGCCATCAAGTCTTTAATATCGTTTAAATTCATAGTTATTTATTCTCCCAACGTTTGAAAGCAAGAACTGCATTGTGGCCACCAAAACCAAAAGTATTTGAAATAGCGTATGGAATTTCTTGCTCCAAGCCTTGTCCATAAACGACATTGGCTTCGATATAGTCTGATACTTCGCTTGTCCCAGCTGTCATCGGTACAAAGTTATGACGCATAGCCTCGATTGTTACGATAGCTTCTACTGCACCCGCAGCACCCAGCAAATGTCCTGTGAAAGACTTAGTTGATGATACAGGTACTTCCTTACCAAGAACAGCTACAATCGCACCACTTTCTCCTTTTTCATTAGCAGGAGTTGATGTTCCGTGAGCATTGACATAGGCTACTTGCTCTGGAGAAATCTCAGCTTCCTCCAAGGCTAGTTTGATGGCCTTGATAGCTCCTTGACCTTCTGGATGAGGAGAAGTCATATGGTAGGCATCACAAGTATTTCCGTAACCAACCACTTCAGCAAGGATAGTAGCCCCACGTTTTTCAGCGTGTTCAAGGCTTTCAAGAACTAACATCCCAGAACCTTCACCCATGACAAAACCATTACGGTCCTTATCAAATGGAATGGAAGCACGAGTTGGGTCCTCTATAGTTGAGAGAGCAGTTAGGGCTTGGAAACCAGCAATAGCAAAAGGTGTAATAGAAGCTTCTGACCCACCTACCAACATGACATCTTGGAAGCCAAACTTAATTGAGCGGAAGGCATCCCCAATCGCGTCATTTGATGAAGCGCAGGCAGTATTGATGGATTTACAAACACCGTTTGCTCCAAAACGCATAGCAACATTTCCTGAAGCCATATTTGGCAAGGCTTTTGGAAGGGTCAATGGTTTCACACGTTTTGGTCCTTTGTCATTTAGGCGAAGCACTTGATCTTCAATTTCCTTGATTCCACCAATACCAGAGGCCACGATAACACCAAAACGATCTTTATCAAGGGCCTCTACATCAAGACCTGCGTGATTGACAGCTTCTTGGGCTGCGTACAAGGCATACAAAGAGTAGTTATCGAAACGATTGGTATCTTTCTTTACAAAGTATTTATCAAAAGGAAAATCTTGGATTTCTGCTGCATTATGCACATCAAAGTCACTATGATCAAATTTTGTAATTGGACCAATTCCGATTTTTCCAGTTGTCAAACTATTCCAAAATTCTTCTGGTGTATTTCCGATTGGAGATGTTACTCCATAACCTGTTACTACTACGCGATTTAGTTTCATCTTTTTTACCTCTAGCTTCTGCTACATACTTAAGCCACCATCAATGGCAACTACTTGACCAGTTAGATAATCTTGGCCTGCTAAAAATACTGTCAAATCTGCAACCTGCTCTGCCTGCCCAAATTCTTTCATGGGAATTTGTGCCAGCATAGCATCTTTTACCTTGTCTGATAGAACAGCTGTCATATCGGACTCAATCATTCCAGGTGCAATAGCATTAACCCTGATATTGCGATTGGCCACTTCACGAGCCACAGACTTAGTAAAACCAATCAAACCAGCCTTAGAAGCTGCATAGTTAGCTTGACCGATATTTCCCATCAAACCAACAACACTAGACATATTAATGATAGCACCTTCTCTGGCTTTCATCATCGGTTTCAAGACTGATTGTGTCATGTTAAAGGCACCAGTCAAGTTAACCTTGAGAACTTTTTCAAAATCCGCTTCTGTCATCTTGAGCATAAGGGTATCTTGGGTAATCCCTGCATTGTTGACCAAAACATCTACTGAACCCAGCTCTGTAATAGCTTGATCAACCATACGCTTAGCGTCTGCAAAATCTGACACGTCTCCTGATATAGGAACCACCTTGACACCATAGTTTGAAAACTCAGCGAGCAATTCTTCTGAAATTGCACCACGACTGTTTAAAACAATATTGGCTCCTGCCTGAGCAAACTTGTGGGCAATGGCAAGACCAATTCCACGACTCGAACCTGTAATAAAGATATTTTTATTTTTTAGTTGCATTCTTTTCTCCTGTTTCCTCTTGTATTTATGGGAGAAGGGATTACTTGTTTTCTAGCAAAGTTTCCAAACTAGCCTGATCTTCAACATTGGCTAGTTTAGCTGTCTTATCAATTTTTTTGACAAAGCCTGACAAGACTTTCCCCGGTCCAATCTCGATAAAGTTGGTTACGCCTGCTTCTTGCATGGCCGCAATACTTTCATAGAAACGAACTGGTTCCTTGACCTGACGCGTCAAGAGTTGAGCAATGTCTTCTTTTTGCATAACTGCAGCTTCTGTATTGCCGACTAGGGGACAAGTAAAATCTGAAAAACTTACCTGAGCCAGAGTTTCAGCTAGTTTCTGGCTAGCAGGCTCAAGGAGAGCAGTATGAAAGGGACCTGACACCTTGAGAGGAATCAAGCGTTTGGCACCTGCTTCCTGCAAGAGTTCGACAGCTCGGTCAACTGCAGCCACTTCTCCACCAATCACAATTTGTGCAGGTGTATTATAGTTGGCTGGAGTAACTACTCCAAGTTCAGAAGCTTTTCGACAGGCTTCTTCAATGACCTCTACTGGCGTATTGAGAACTGCGACCATCTTGCCAGAACCAGCAGGAGCCGCTTCTTCCATATAGGTGCCACGCTTAGCAACCAAGGCTACCGCATCTTCAAAATCCAAGGCACCGCTGGCCACCAAGGCAGAGTATTCTCCAAGAGACAAACCAGAAACCATATCAGGCTGATAGCCCTTTTCTTGCAATAAACGGTAAATAGCAACTGAAGTTGCTAAAATAGCTGGTTGCGTATAGCGGGTCTGGTTAAGTTTTTCTTCTTCCCTATCAATGAGATGACGCAAATCGTAACCAAGCACCTGACTTGCTTGATCAATCGTTTCTTTGACAATAGGGTAGTGATCATAGAGATCCCGTCCCATACCTAGATACTGGGCACCTTGGCCAGCAAATAAAAAGGCTGTTTTAGTCATTTCTTACAACTCCTGCCCAACGAGAGGCTTCTTCTTGAATTTTCTTAGCTGCTCCGTAATACAAATCTTTTAGGATTTCTTCAACGGTCTCTTCTTTGGAAACAAGGCCTGCAATTTGACCTGCCATAACAGATCCACCATCCACATCTCCGTGCACAACCGCTTTGGCTAGGGCACCTGCTCCCATTTGTTCAAAAATTTCCAAATCTGGATTGTCTTGTTTAAAGGCATCTTTTTCAGCTTGTTCAAAATCACGAGTCAACTGATTTTTAATCGCACGAACAGCATGTCCAAAGTGTTGAGCTGAAATCGTAGTATCAATATCTCTAGCTTTTAAAATTTTCGCCTTATAATTTGGATGGGCATTAGACTCTTTTGCAACGACAAAGCGAGTTCCAACCTGAATAGCTTCTGCACCTAGCATAAAGCCAGCAGCAGCACCTTCACCATCCGCAATCCCTCCTGCAGCAATAACAGGAATAGATACAGCAGCAGCAACCTGGCGCACCAAGGTCATGGTTGTTAATTTACCGATATGCCCCCCAGCTTCCATTCCTTCTGCAATAACGGCATCCGCACCGATTTTTTCCATGCGTTTCGCTAGGGCAACACTTGGCACAACAGGAATAACCGTAATACCAGCTTCATGGAAACGTTCCATGTATTTGCTTGGATTTCCTGCGCCTGTTGTAACTACCTTAACCCCTTCCTCGATAACGAGGTCTACAATATCTTCCACAAAGGGAGACAAGAGCATGATGTTGACACCAAAGGGTTTATCAGTCAATGATTTGATTTTATCAATATTTGCCTTGACAACTTCTTTAGGGGCATTCCCCCCACCGATAATCCCTAGTCCCCCAGCCTTGGAAACAGCCCCTGCCAAATCACCATCAGCAACCCAGGCCATTCCTCCTTGAAAAATAGGATAATCAATGTTCAATAATTCTGTAATACGCGTTTTCATAGTGCCTCCATCGTTTCTTGCTTACGTAATAGTTCGATACCGTCATAATTTGACAATCAAACTATTGCCTAAACAAGAGGGAGCGGGTTTCCCTACTCCTTCTATCTTATATTCTGCTTATTTTGTTTGCTCTTCAACGTAGGCAACCAAGTCACCAACTGTTTTCAAGTCATCTTCTGCTTCGATTTGGATATCAAAAGCGTCTTCGATTTCTGAGATTACTTGGAACAAGTCCAATGAATCTGCGTCCAAATCATCAAAAGTTGATTCAAGTGTTACTTCTGATGCGTCTTTTCCAAGTTCTTCAACGATAATTTCTTGTACTTTTTCAAATACTGCCATGATAGGACTCCTTTAAAATAAATAGTTTTTTTATAACAATGTGTTCACCACATGATTACCTAAATTGTAAGAATGAGCGTGCCCCATGTCAAGCCTCCACCGAAGCCTGATAGTAGAACAGTCTGGCTACCATCTAAACGGATGAGACCTTGTTCTACACACTCTGAAAGTAAAATCGGGATACTTGCTGCACTGGTATTGCCATATTCCATCATATTGGCTGGAATTTTATCTCGGTTAACACCGATTTTTCTAGCCATCTTATCCAAAATACGGTCATTAGCCTGATGAAGTAGCAGATAATCCAAGTCTGTCGCCTCTATAGGAGATTCATCAATAGTCTGCTTGATAGACTTGGCTACGTCCCGAATAGCAAAATCAAAGACTGCACGCCCATCCATCTTCAAAAATGAATCTGCACTTTCTTGATCTGAAAATGGAGAATGTAAACCTGAATGTCCGTAGGTCAGACATTCGCTACGACTTCCATCACTATTGAGACTCTCAGCCAAGAAATGCTCTTGCTCGCTAGCTTCTAGCAAGACTCCACCAGCACCATCTCCAAACAAAACAGCTGTTGATCGGTCTGACCAATCGACTGCTTTAGAGAGGGTTTCACTACCAATCACCAAGCCTTTTTGAAAGCGACCAGAAGCGATAAACTTTTCAGCAGTTGAAAGAGCAAATACAAATCCACTGCAAGCCGCTGTTAGGTCAAAAGCAAAGGCCTTATTAGCACCAATATTAGCTTGAACACGAGCAGCTGTAGAGGGCATCATCGAATCTGGAGTAATGGTAGCTAGGATGATAAAATCCAACTCCCCTCCTGTGATTCCAGCTTTTGCCATCAGTTTCTTGGCAACTTCTGTAGCCAAATCACTAGTAGATTCTGTTCTTGAAATATGCCTTTGTCGTATTCCCGTCCGACTTGAAATCCACTCATCATTGGTATCCATAATCTGAGCCAAATCATGATTTGTAACCACTTGCTCTGGCACATAATGAGCAACCTGGCTTATTTTTGCAAAAGCCATTATCTCAAATCCTCCAAAAATTGATAAAGATTAGTCAAACCTTTGCTCATAACCTCAATTTCTTGCTTACTCATACCATCAATGATTTTTTCAACCATGGCCTTGTGGAAGCGTTTATGTAGCCTATGAACCAAGCGACCTTTCTTTGTCAAATGCAGATGTACCACACGTCGATCATGTTCTGAACGAATGCGTTCAATGTAACCCTTACGTTCGAGATTATTCAAACTAGTCGTAACTGTCCCAAGAGTCACCATCAACTCTTTTGACACTTGACTTGGTGTCACATCTGGAACTTTTCCAATCACATCAATCGTATGCATTTCTTTGATGGAGATATCCTTGAAACGACTACCCCTCAAGCTAACTTCCTCAATAACGAGGACATTGTTAAATATAGACGTTAAATATTCATTAATTCGTTGGTAGTCCAATCTTTCCTTCCCTCCTTTTCAAAAAAACTTTTAGAATCAAAACATTTGACAAAAGAATTATATCAAAGTTCAAAGAATGGTGCAAGTATTTTTTTATTTTCCTGTAAATTTAGGTCTTCTTCTTTCCGAATGAGCCCGAACTCCCTCTTTGAAATCCTCTGTTTTCGCTAGTGATTCCTGTAAGTTTAGTTCTAAAGTGGCGTAATTCTGCCAGTCTTTAAATTGACTCTCCCAAACCAACTTCTTGATGGCAGCATAGGAATTAGCTGAACCTCGTCTCAATTTTTTAAGAAGCTGTTCTCTCGTCTTCTCAAGTTTATCAGCTTCAGAAATGCGGTAAACTAGCCCCCACTCTAGAGCTTTTTCTGCGGACAAAGCCTCACCTGTCATGGCTAATTGAGCAGCACGTGTCACACCAATACTGCGACTCAAGAGATGAATCCCACCTGCATCTGGAGCCAAACCAACTCCAACAAAGGCTTGGATAAACTTAGCCTTATCCGTTGCCAGACAGAAATCTGCAGCAACAGCCATATTTGCTGCGGCACCTGCAACTGCCCCATCAACCTCCATCAAGACAGGTTTAGCAATTTGCTTGATTTTATAAGAAATAGTATTGACTAATTCTGCGATTTTCGTCAATGATGGAATATCATTCTCATCGACTGCTCGCTTCATCTCAACCAAATCTCCCCCAACTGAAAAGACTTTGCCATTCGCGTTGATTAAGACAAAATGCACAGCCGGATCCTCTTCTGCCAAAGTCAGAGCTTCTAAAATCTCCTCACACATAGGAATATGAAAACCATTCGCGACCTCAGGACGATTCAAGGTAAGGATTGCCAAATCCTCTTCAAGCTGATAAATAATGTGTTCCATCTGGACTCCTTTTTATTTTATAAGCAGTTTAAATTATTTTATTTTCAAAGTATATCTTTTTTAGGAATAGAAAGCAAGAAAAAATCAACTGAAAGTGTCTCAGCCGATTAGAAAGGCTCGCTTTGTCCTAGAAAGCATCTTCTTTTCTTCATTGAAAAAAGCCTTTCTTTCTGCTATAATCGTATAAAATACTTACTTTAGGAGTCCTTATGAAGGTTGTTAAATTTGGAGGTAGTTCTCTTGCCTCTGCTAGTCAGTTAGAAAAAGTTTTAAACATTGTCAAAAGCGATTCAGAGCGTCGTTTTGTCGTCGTTTCTGCGCCTGGTAAACGCAATGCTGAAGATACTAAGGTTACGGATGCCTTGATTAAATACTACCGCGACTATGTTGCTGGTAACGATATTAGCAAGAGTCAAAACTGGATTATCGACCGCTATGCTGCTATGGTTAGTGAACTAGGGCTAAAACCAGCTGTTTTAGAAAAAATTTCCAAAAGCATTCGCGCCTTAGCCACTCTTCCTATTGATGAAAATGAATTTCTCTACGATACTTTCCTAGCAGCTGGTGAAAATAACAATGCTAAATTGATTGCTGCCTACTTTAATCAAAACGGGATCGATGCACGTTATGTGCACCCTAGAGAAGCTGGTATTGTGGTCACAAGTGAACCTGGCAACGCTCGCATCATTCCATCAAGTTATGACAAGATTGAAGAATTGACAAATGCAAATGAAGTACTTGTCATTCCTGGTTTCTTTGGAGTTACTAGGGAAAATCAAATCTGTACCTTCTCACGTGGAGGCTCAGACATTACAGGTTCTATCATTGCTGCAGGGGTTAAAGCTGATCTCTATGAAAACTTTACGGATGTTGATGGTATCTTTGCAGCTCACCCAGGAATTATCCACCAGCCACACTCGATTCCTGAGTTGACCTACCGTGAAATGCGTGAGTTGGCTTATGCAGGATTCTCAGTTCTTCATGACGAAGCTCTTCTTCCTGCCTACCGAGGAAAAATTCCTCTGGTTATCAAGAATACCAACAATCCTGACCATCCAGGTACTCGTATCGTTCTAAAACACAGTAGTGATGAATTTCCAGTTGTAGGAATTGCCGGTGATTCTGACTTTGTCAGCATCAACATGTCGAAATACCTCATGAACCGTGAGGTTGGATTTGGACGCAAGGTTCTTCAAATCCTTGAAGATCTTAACATCGGTTGGGAACATATGCCAACAGGTATCGACGATCTTTCAATCATCCTCCGTTCTCGCGAACTAACTCCTATCAAGGAAGAAGAAATCCTTCGTCAGTTGGTGCAAAAAGCTGAAGTAGACCATGCAGAAATCGAACATGACCTTTCAATCATTATGATTGTTGGAGAAAAGATGAAGAGCCATATCGGAGTAACTGCTACTGCGACACGTGCTCTGTCTGAAAACAAGATCAACATCCAGATGATGTCTCAAGGTTCTAGTGAAGTATCTATTATGTTTGTTGTCCATAAGGACCAAGAGAAAGCAGCTATTAAAGCCCTCTACAATGCCTTTTTCGGCGAGAGTAAGGAAGACTAAGCATGGCTCAATCACTTAACAAAACAGTGCTCCTGAATACAACAGGAACTTCCTATCTCTCTATAGCTGGGAAAGTTGGGAAATTCCTTGTCGGAGATCAGGCTTTGGAATTTTACCCCGATGTCAATGTTGAACAATTTATCCAGATTCCTTGGAGCCATATCAACCAAATTGGAGCCAATGTCACTGGTCGCAAAATCAGTCGCCACTTCGAAGTCTTTACAGATAGAGGAAAATTCCTCTTTGCTTCAAAAGACTCAGGTGCCATTCTCAAAATTGCTCGCGAAAAACTGGGCAATGACAAGGTCGTCAAACTTCCTACCTTAATTCAGACTATTGGTCAAAAATTTAAAAATCTATTTGCAAAAAAGTAGAAACTTTAGTATAATCATAGCAACGGATAAGTAGGTTATCTTCTTCTTTCAGAAAGTCTGCGGGTGCTGCGAGCAGATAGGAGGGATAGGTGAAATTCTACCGTTAGTAACAATTACATACACAATCAAGTGCACACCTGTGAAGTTGGATGGAACCGTGGCCCTGCCACTCCAACGCTTTGTCAGGTGTGCTTTTTTCATAAAGGAGTTTTTATGTTAGATATCAAACGTATTCGTACAGACTTTGATGCTGTCGCAGAAAAATTGGCTACACGTGGTGTAGATGCTGCTATCTTGAATGAGATGAAAGAAATCGATGCTAAACGTCGTGACATCTTGGTCAAGGTTGAAACTTTAAAAGCAGAACGTAACACAGTTTCTGCTGAGATTGCCCAAGCTAAGCGCAACAAGGAAAATGCAGATGACAAGATTGCTGCCATGCAAACTCTATCTGCTGAGGTCAAAGCCTTGGATGCTGAATTGGCAGAAATCGATGCTAAATTGACAGAATTTACTACTACTCTTCCAAACATCCCAGCTGACAGCGTTCCTGTTGGGGCTGACGAAGACGACAATGTGGAAGTTCGCCGTTGGGGCACTCCACGCGAGTTCGACTTCGAGCCAAAAGCTCACTGGGATCTTGGTGAAGACCTTGGTATCCTTGACTGGGAACGCGGTGGTAAGGTAACAGGCGCTCGTTTCCTCTTCTATAAAGGTCTCGGTGCTCGTTTGGAGCGTGCTATCTATAACTTTATGTTGGATGAACATGGAAAAGAAGGCTATACGGAAGTCATCACGCCTTACATGGTTAACCATGACTCTATGTTTGGTACTGGTCAATATCCAAAATTCAAGGAAGATACTTTTGAACTCAGCGATAGCAATTACGTCCTTATTCCTACAGCTGAAGTTCCTCTGACAAACTACTACCGTGATGAAATCCTGGACGGTAAAGACCTGCCAATCTACTTCACTGCTATGAGTCCATCATTCCGTTCTGAGGCTGGTTCTGCCGGTCGTGATACTCGTGGCTTGATTCGTTTGCACCAATTCCACAAGGTTGAAATGGTTAAATTTGCCAAGCCAGAAGAATCTTACGAAGAATTGGAAAAAATGACTGCCAACGCTGAAAACATTCTTCAAAAACTCAACCTTCCATACCGTGTCGTTGCTCTCTCTACAGGAGATATGGGCTTCTCAGCTGCTAAAACTTACGACTTGGAAGTTTGGATTCCAGCGCAAAATACTTATCGTGAAATCTCAAGCTGTTCAAACACAGAAGATTTCCAAGCCCGTCGTGCCCAAATTCGTTACCGTGATGAAGCAGATGGCAAGGTGAAATTGCTCCACACCTTGAACGGTTCTGGACTTGCAGTTGGACGTACAGTGGCTGCTATTCTTGAAAACTACCAAAATGCAGATGGTTCTGTAACCATTCCAGAAGCACTTCGTCCATATATGGGTGGCGCTGAAGTTATCAAACCATAAAAAATAAGGTTTAGCTATTTCTAGCTAGACCTTTTTTCGTAACCAATTCAGATAAGCGCCTAATACAAAGAATAAAATAATTAAGCAAATAGTGGTTTCAGCCAGTACCAAATAATCCAAAAATGGAAGTTTCAAGATTCCCTGAGCCATCTTGAGCGAAGTAGCTGTGATAATGGTTGGGAAGGTGAGGGCTGAGAAGGCTGGTTGAAAACCTTGTTTTAAAATATTGGGCAGGCGAGTCAAAACAAAGAAAAAGAAGGATTGGGAAGCCAAAATCATCATAACTAAGAGCCAAGTCGGTAGGCTGGCTCCTCCAACTCTAACTAGAGAAGCCAAGAGTAGAGAAAAAGGAGCACAGTAGATCCCTTCTTGTCCCAGCATGGCTAGTGGAAGTGGATGTTTCTTTAAATCGCTATAAATAAGCGGATAGAGATAGAAGGTTAGGAGAAAACCAAAACTCAAGGTCGCATAGGCAATTTCTATGATGCCTACCAGAGGATAAGTCAAGGCTGCCACTGCTATCCCCACATAAAGCACCGTCCAGCTTGGAGTAGCATGAACCCTCCGCCCCGGACAGGCAAATTTAATTGTAAAACCAGCAATCAGGGCTACATCCAAGAGAAATGAAAACCACCAGAGTCCTTGCGCTACCAAAGGAAGATGAGGGAAGACGCGAAAAGCATAAGTCGATAAAATCATCCCAGCCATGGGAAAGGTCGCCATTCCTGACAAAAGAGGAGGCTTGGTCAATTCTTGCTTAGTTTCCTTCCAATTAAAGAGATGCAAAAGCAGAAAGTAAATCCACAAAATCAAACCTGTCAGACTAAAAAGATGGGACAGAACCGGCAACGTATCTAAAATAAGATTTCCAGCTCCTGCCAAACCTAGCAAACAACCAGAAAATACCAAAGGGAGTTTTTTCATCCTAACCTCCAATAATCATGTTAGTTTCAGTATAGCATAAAAGCGCTTAAATGAGGATTTAAAAAAACGAAGTCCGATTATTTCCGACTTCATTTTTCTCAGATATGAATTAAGCATAAGGTTGCAATTCTGGATTAATTGGTGTATTGGCTAGGTTATTGGCATAGTTACAGAGGCTTGCTAGGCTGACACCAAGAACCACATCCAAGGCATTTTGTTGAGTGTAGCCAGCTTCTAAAAACTCAGCCAAGGCTTCATCACCTACACGACCCTTGGTATTAATTACCGCCAAAGTAAACTTAGCTAGGGTGTCCAATTTAGGATCTGTTTCAATTGGAGTACGATTGCGAAGGGCTTGCAGAAGATCATCGTTCATCTGGATTTGTTTAATTGAAAAGGCTGTGTGACCTGCGACGCAGAAGGCACAACCATTGGTCACGGCTGCCGTGATCTGCACCACTTCACGCTCAACGGGTGTCAGACTGTTGCGACGATTGATGGCTCCGACAGTACGGTAAGCCTCTAAAGCAGTCGGTGCATTAGCCAAGAGACCGATTAGGTTGGGAATATAGCCATTGTTATCTTTTTGTACTGTTTCAAGAACTTCTTTCACTTCTGCTGGTGCTGATTCGACTGTATGGATAGTAAATGTTGTCATCATAAAACCTCTTTTCGTTTTGTTGAAACCTAGTCTATCACAGATTCTATACCGTGCATAATATATATTTTAAATTGCACTGATAGAAATTTTTTATGAAAGCAAAAAATCACACGAGCTGTGTGATTCCATTATTTATTAAAATACTTTTTAGTCTCAGCAATAACGACTGGCGATAAAACTAAAAGGGCAATCAAGTTTGGCAGAGCCATCAAGGCATTGACAATATCTGCGATAATCCAAACCATATCCAACTCGATAAATCCTCCCAACAAGACCATGAGTACAAAGACCACACGGTAGAGCCAGATAAAGCGAACCCCAAAGAGAAACTCAAAACAACGTTCTCCGTAATAGTTCCAACCTAGAATCGTTGTAAAGGCAAAGAGAACAAGGAAGATTGTTAAGAGGGCAGGTCCAAAGTGTGAAAAGACTGTTGAGAAGGCTGACTGAGTCAAGGCAACTCCATTCAAATCACCGCTCCAAACACCAGTCACCAAGATGGTCAAACCAGTCAAGGTACAGATAATGAGGGTATCAATAAAGGTTCCTGTCATGGAAATCAAACCTTGCTCTACCGGTTCATTTGTCTTAGCCGCAGCAGCTGCAATGGGAGCAGAACCCAGACCAGATTCGTTCGAGAAAACACCTCGCGCTACACCATTTTGAATAGCCATTCGAATGCTAGCCCCAGCAAAACCACCCACCGCAGCAACTGGACTAAAAGCCGATGTCAAGATTAAAGCGATTGTGGCAGGAATTTTTCCAATATTAAAGAAAATAACTGTAAGAGTTCCTAAAATATAGATGATAGCCATAAAAGGAACAACAGTAGTCGAAACCTTAGAAATGGACTTGAGTCCGCCAAAAACGGCAATCGCTACTAAGACAGACAAAACAAGAGCTGTGATAGCTGGCGAAATAGTCGTCGTATTTTGGATAGACTCTGTAATCGAGTTGACTTGGGTAAAGGTCCCGATTCCCAATAAAGCTACTAGCACACCTGCCAGGGCAAAGAAGATCGCAAGGGGACGCCACTTTTCTCCCATACCCAAAAGTATATAGTGCATGGGACCTCCTGCAACAGCACCGTTATCATCTTTAGTTCTGTATTTAATAGCTAATAAACCTTCCGCATATTTGGTTGCCATTCCAAAGAAAGCCGCCATCCACATCCAAAAGAGAGCCCCTGGGCCACCTACCTTGATAGCTGTCGCCACCCCAATAATATTTCCCGTACCAACTGTCGCTGCGAGTGCTGTACACAAGGCTGCAAAACTGGATACATCACCATGTCCCTTATCCTTGGTAAAAATAAGCTGGAAGGCCTTGGGCAGACGCAAAACCTGCAAAAGTCCTAGACGAGCAGTTAGGTAAATCCCTGTCCCGACCAAGAGAATCAAGAGGGGAGGCCCCCAAGCAAAAGCATCGATTGATTTAAGCAATTCTAACATTTCCTTCTCCTATCTTTTCAACCCCAAAAGAAAGAGCACATGCAAGATACATGTACTCTGGAATGCTTAGATAAATGCTAAAAAGCGGTCTATCCTAGCTCTGTCCTTTTACCTGAGAGTTTGAGCAGTTACCTGCCTTGCCCCTTCGGTGCCTTTACGGTCTCTCCAGAGTTCCGTCCATTTACAGTCATGGAAAATCAAACGATTCTCCACTTCTATTAAACTTCATTCGGTGTTGGTATTTAATTGATTCTTATTTTACAAAAAATGTTGGCTTTTGTCAATGTGTTTATTAGTAAAACTTAATTCAACAGTTTTTACTGTATAAAGCTCGGAATACTTCTATCCTTTAAAGGTCACAATAGTCGCACCACTGCCTCCAGCATTTTGTGGGGCATAGCCAAAACTCTTGACATGCTTGTTTCTTTGTAGGTATTTGGTGACACCTTCACGGATGACACCTGTTCCGATACCATGGATGATATCAACTTGAGCCATATTGTTAAGCAAGGCTTGGTCGATAAAGGCATCTAGCTCATTCATTGCTTCTTCGTAACGTTTGCCTCGAAGATCCAGTCTAGCTTGTGGGCCACGACCAGAAGTTCGTTTCACGACATTGACCTGTTTCTTCTTGACTTGCTTTTCTTGCTGGGCTTGAACAAGGTCAAACTCTTTCTCTTCTAAGGTCATCTTAATCAAGCCAACTTGGGCTTCCCAGCGACCATCCTTGAGCTGACTGGTCAGGGTACCACGCTGTCCATAACTGAGAACCACGATATCATCTCCCACTTTTGGAGCTCGTTTTTTCTTGGCCTTTTGAAGGACCTTGTTTTTAGACAAGTCTACTTTTTCAGGAGCCAATTTTTTCAGCTTGGCCTTGGCTTCAATGATTTCATGAGGTTTGAGCTGGGACTTACTGTGGAGATTTTTGAGAATCTGGTCACTCTCACTGAGGGCTATGTCCACAATCTCAGCAGCCTGTTCACGCGCCTTATTAAGTTCGGTTTCCTTTTCACGATTGAGTTCGTTGTAAAGTTTTTTGAGAGCACGGTTCATCTTGAGATTTTCTTGTTCCACCTCACGGATATTGTCCAAGCGTTTACGGCTTTCCAGCGTCTGCTCTTCCAGTTGCTCAATGATACGATTGACATCATTGTCCTGATCGACCTGCTGGCTGGCATCCCCTACGATAACCTCAGATAGGCCTAGACGTTTAGCAATTTCAAAGGCATTGCTTCGACCAGGAACGCCCTGCATAAAGCGATAGGTCGGGCGTAAAGTTGCAGTATCAAACTCCATGCTGGCATTTTGCACAAAGGCTGTCTCAATACCGTAGGCCTTGAGTTCCGGATAGTGGGTCGTCGCCATAGTCTTGACTTGACGCAGGCGAAGGTCTTCCAGAATAGCCATGGCAAGAGCAGCTCCTTCTTGAGGGTCTGTACCAGCTCCCAACTCATCCAAGAGTAAAAGTGAATGTTGATTAACCTTGCCAAGAATATCCACAATATTGGTCATGTGGCTAGAGAAGGTAGACAAGCTCTGCTCAATAGATTGCTCATCGCCAATATCAGCAAAAATTTCTTCAAAAATACCAACACGACTTCCCTTATCTGCTAAAATCGGCAAACCGGACTGGGCCATCACCTGTGTCAAGCCCAGAGTCTTGAGCATGATAGTCTTCCCACCTGTATTGGGACCTGTAATGACAATGGCTGTTAAATCTTGACCAAAGTGGACATCATTTGCGACGGCATTTTTGACCAGAGGATGGCAGACATGGAGCAGTTGAATCTCTTGATTTTCTGACAGCTGAGGTACGACTGCTTGTCTTTCTTGGATAAAGCGGACCTTGGCACGAATCAAATCCAGATGGCCGATAAGCCAAGCGTCATTGGCAATCTCAGCCGCATGAGGGCGGACACGCTCAGAAATTTCTTGGAGAATGCGAAGCATTTCATAACGCTCATCTGCTCGCAGACTAGCAATATCTTCGCTCAGTTTGACCACCTCACGGGGTTCAATATAGACGGTATTTCCACTAGCAGAAATATCATGAACGACACCTGCAATTTTATTGCGGTAGGTGTTTTTGACAGGTAGAACCTGACGGCCGTTTCTGCTGGCAATAATCCCTTCTGTCAACATCTGCGCTTTTTGCTTGAGCAGGTCCTGTAGGACATCGCGTACCTGACTCTCGCTATCATGGATTTTTCGACGGATGCGCGCCAATTCTTCACTGGCAAAATTTTCAATGAAACCTGCATCATTAAAGGCTTGGAGATTTCCTTGTAATTGCGGAAAATCATGTAATTTCTCAAACCAAATGGCTAATTCTTCCAAGCTGACATTTTCCAGATTGGCATAAAAACTTTGCAGCTCTCGGCTAGACAGAAGCACGCGCTTCAAGAGGAGGAACTCCTCGATATTGAGGTCCGCTCCCATCTCCAACCGTTTGCAAACTCCTGCTATTTCCTTGGTTGCGAGAATAGTAAAATGCGGTTGCTCAACAAATAGAGCCTGCATTTCCTTCATCTCAGCAAAAGCCTGTTTGATTTTATCTGCTTTGGCAGTCGGAGCCAGCTGTCTCAATTGCTCCAAGCCCTGCTCGGTCAACAAATGAGGTTCAAACAAGGCCTTGACTTTATTGAACTCTAATGTTTCTAATATTTTCTTGTTCATCTTTATTTCCTTGTCTTTGAATGTCTAGGTATGATAGCTTTTTACATTCTGATAGATTCTAGTCAATCTGTAAACAAAGGGCTAGGAAAATTCCTGCCCTTTTATCCGATTAAATTTGTCACCCAGATTTGTTTGAGCCAACTAGTTGTTACTGGTATGCTCTGGATGATATGTTTTGCGACGATACTCTTTTCAAGAGGATTTTGTATAGCTGCCATGGGAATGGTCGCTAAGATTGTCAAAGCCATTTGCAAGACAAATAAGGTCACCAACATGGACAAGATACCTGCTGAAACTTGGAACAACTTACCACCCAGTTTTTTACTAGGAAGTAAGTGCAAAAGGAGACCAAGCAAACGACCGATGCTATAGACAATCCCAAATACAAGTAAGTAGCCGATCCCTGCGTAAAAGACCTTATCCAACTGAAAGAGTTGATCCGATGGGAAAAAGAAAGTTCCCTGACCTTCCTGTGGATTTGCATAAGGGAGCAGTAAATGAAATTGCTCTCCAAGTCCCTTATAAAACTGGCCAGCCACAAAAGCCGATGCCATGGCTGAAATCAGGTAATAGACCTGTAAGAGCAGGCCTCTCCGATAGCCGATATAAAATCCCCAAGCCAAGACCAATAGAAGAAGGAGTGAAATCATAAGGAGTCCTCAATCTTGCTCTGTTCTTGCTTACAAGTCACAAGCTTGTGGCGGAGTTCTTCTAATTCTTGCTCCTTATCATCAAATTCAATCTCACGGCTGAGCTGAGTTGATAAACAGTTGACTGCCAACAAAAGAGCGATTGTTTCATCGTCTGCACTAGGCATTTGTTCTTTAATTGCTTGGTATTTTTCTGTCGCAACCTTAGCGATTTCCTCCATAAAGAGATTATCATGCTCGCTTGTCAAGGTTAATGATTTTTTCCCGAATGTAAATTTGAATCGATTTAGATTTGCCATAAAATTCACCTCACGATATTATACCAAAATTCGCTAATTTTGTCAGTTTTTACAAATTTGCCTGCTTTTATGGTACAATAGAAACTATGGCAAGTATAACACTCACACCAAGTGAAAAGGAGATTCAGGCTTTCCTTGAACACTATCAAACCAGTCTGGCTCCCAGCAAGAATCCCTATATCCGCTACTTTTTGAAACTACCTCAAGCAACGGTTTCTATCTATACTTCTGGAAAGGTCTTGCTTCAGGGTGAAGGGGCCGAGAAATACGCTCGTTTCTTTGGCTATCAAGTTGTAGAGGAAACTAGCGGACAAAATCTCCCTTTGATTGGGACAGATGAGGTAGGGAATGGTTCCTACTTTGGTGGGCTTGCAGTTGTGGCTTCCTTTGTCACACCTGACCAGCATGCCTTCTTGCGAAAACTCGGTGTGGGGGATTCCAAAACTCTGACTGACCAAAAGATCCGTCAGATTGCCCCTATCCTCAAAGAAAAAATCCAGCACCAGGCACTGCTTCTCTCACCAAGCAAGTACAACGAGATCATCGGAGACCGCTACAATGCTGTTTCTGTTAAGGTAGCCCTCCATAATCAGGCTATCTATCTCCTCCTTCAAAAAGGCATTCAGCCTGAGAAAATTGTGATTGATGCCTTTACCAGTGCTAAAAATTATGACAAGTACTTGGCACAAGAGGCCAATCGTTTCAGCAATCCTATCAGCTTAGAAGAAAAGGCTGAGGGCAAATACTTGGCTGTCGCAGTTTCTTCTATCATTGCGCGTGATCTCTTTCTAGAAAATCTTGAAAATCTGGGACGAGAGCTGGGCTATCAACTTCCAAGTGGAGCTGGAACGGCTTCTGATAAGGTGGCTAGCCAGATTTTGCAAGCCTATGGTATGCAAGGACTCAATTTCTGCGCCAAATTGCACTTTAAAAATACTGAAAAAGCGAAAAAACGCTTAGAAAGGTAAGTTATGAATTCATTTAAAAATTTCTTAAAAGAGTGGGGATTGTTCCTCCTAATTCTGTCATTACTAGCTTTAAGTCGTATCTTTTTTTGGAGCAATGTTCGCGTAGAAGGGCATTCCATGGATCCTACCCTAGCGGATGGCGAAATTCTCTTTGTTGTCAAACACCTACCTATTGACCGATTTGATATCGTGGTTGCCCATGAGGAAGATGGAAATAAGGACATCGTCAAACGTGTCATCGGAATGCCTGGCGACACCATCCGTTACGAAAACGATAAACTTTACATCAATGATAAAGAGACAGATGAGCCTTACCTAGCTGACTACATCAAACGCTTCAAGGATGACAAACTCCAAAGCACATACTCAGGCAAGGGATTTGAAGGAAATAAAGGAACTTTCTTTAGAAGTATTGCTGAAAAAGCCCAAGCCTTTACAGTTGATGTCAACTATAATACCAACTTTAGCTTTACTGTCCCAGAAGGAGAATACCTTCTACTCGGAGATGACCGCTTGGTTTCGAGCGACAGTCGCCACGTAGGTACCTTCAAAGCAAAAGATATCACAGGAGAAGCTAAATTCCGCTTCTGGCCAATCACCCGTATCGGAACATTTTAAGAGACCTAAGAGGCCGAGAATCAACAATCTCAGCCTCTTCTTCTATCGTGAGAATATGATTATTCACTATCCAGTTTGATTAAGATAGAAACAAAGTTATACTCAATGAAAATCAAAGAGCAAACTAGGAAGCTAGCCGCAGGTTGCTCAAAACAGTGTTTTGAGGTTGCAGATGGAAGCTGACGTGGTTTGAATTTGATTTTCGAAGAGTATTAACTCTCACCTATTTATGCAAAGGAATCTTATGGAAGTTTATTTTTCTGGAACCATTGAACGGATTATTTTTGAAAATTCCAGCAATTTTTATCGCATCCTCCTCCTAGAAATTGACGATACGGACGCAGAGGATTTTGATGATTTTGAAATCATTGTCACGGGTACCATGGCTGACGTGATTGAGGGAGAAGACTATACTTTTTGGGGGCAAATTGTCCAACACTCCAAGTATGGGGAACAACTGCAAATCAGCCGATATGAACGCGCAAAACCAACTAGCAAGGGACTAGTTAAGTATTTTTCAAGTAGCCATTTCAAGGGGATTGGTCTCAAGACAGCTCAGAAAATTGTGGATACCTATGGCGACAATACCATTGACAAAATTCTGCAACACCCAGAAAAGCTAGAAGGTATCTCAGGACTCTCTGCTAAAAATCGCGAGGCATTCGTCTCCACCCTCCGTCTCAACTACGGAACCGAAATGGTTTTGGCCAAACTAGCCAACTACGGCATTCCCAACAAACTAGCCTTTCAGATTCAAGACTTTTACAAGGAAGAAACCCTTGATGTGATTGAAAATTATCCCTACCAGTTGGTTGAGGATATCAAGGGTTTGGGCTTTACCATTGCTGACCAGCTAGCTGAGGAGCTAGGCATCGAAAGTCAAGCTCCTGAACGCTTCCGTGCCGGTCTAGTTCACAGTCTTTTTCAGGCCTGTATGGAAACAGGGGATACCTATGTTGAAGCACGAGATTTGCTAGAACAAACCCTTACTCTTCTTGAATCTTCCCGTCCCGTAGAACTGGACCCCAGCCAAGTAGCCCAAGAACTCTCCTGCCTCATTGAAGAAGACAAGGTTCAGCAGATTGATACAAAAATCTTTGATAACAGCCTCTTTTTCGCTGAGGAAGGCATCCGCAGTCACTTGGTTCGTATCCTTGAAAAAGGAAAACAGAAGAGTCATGATTTAGAAACCATTCAAAAACATATCGCTACTGTCGAAGAAGATTTGGAGATTGAGTATGATAGCATTCAAAAACAAGCTATCTGTGACGCTATCCAGAACAAAGTCTTTATCCTAACAGGTGGACCTGGTACTGGTAAGACAACTGTTATCAATGGGATCATCGCTGTTTATGCTCTTTTAGAAGGACTTGACCTCAGGAAAAAAAGCAATCTGCCGCTTCTTCTTGCTGCTCCAACTGGACGAGCAGCTCGGCGCATGAATGAATTGACAGGTTTGCCTAGCGCTACCATACACCGCCACTTGGGAATGACCGGTGACGATGATACCAGTCATCTGGAAGATTATCTGGATGCTGACTTTATCATCGTGGATGAATTTTCTATGGTGGATACTTGGCTGGCCAATCAACTCTTCTCCAACATCTCTTCTAACAGTAAAATCCTCATCGTGGGTGACAGCGACCAGTTGCCGTCTGTCAGTCCTGGACAGGTTCTAGCGGATCTGCTTCATATTCCCTTGATTCCTCAGACTCGCTTGGAAAAAATTTATCGACAAAGCGAAGAATCAACCATCGTCACCCTAGCTAGTCAGATTCGGCAGGGCATCTTGCCAGCTGATTTCACCCAGAAAAAAGCAGACCGTTCCTACTTTGAAATTGCTAGTGGTCATATTCCTGCTACCATTGAAAAGATCTTAGGCGCTGCCCTCAGAAGTGGCATCCCTGCCCGTGATATCCAAGTTCTGGCTCCCATGTACCGAGGGACGGCAGGGATTGATGCCATCAACCAGCTCATGCAAGACCTGCTCAATCCACCACAAAAAGACCAACTCAGTTTTGAAGCTCCCCAATGCCACTATCGTAAGGGAGACAAGGTCATTCATTTGGTCAATGATGCTGAAATCAATGTCTTTAATGGAGACTTGGGAGCCATCACAGACCTGATTCCTGGCAAATACACCGAGTCGAAACAAGACGAGATTGTCATTGATTTTGATGGCAACGAGGTCTCTTACCCACGTAACGAATGGTACAAAATTCGCCTGGCCTATGCCATGAGTATCCATAAGTCCCAGGGAAGTGAGTTCCCTGTTGTTATCCTACCTATCACCAGTGCTAGTAGGCGTATGCTGGAGCGCAATCTCATCTATACAGCCATTACACGCGCCAAAAGCAAGCTTATCTTACTAGGCGAATTACAGGCCTTCGATTATGCCACCCGACACATTGGAACTGCCCGAAAAACCTATCTGATTGAACGCTTCAGTGATTTAATTGAAAATGTTGAAGAAAAGCAACCAGCTGTCTCTGAAACAGCCACATCAAGTACCTCTGAACAATCCTACATCCTAACCGAAGAAAATTGGGATAGCATCCCCGCCATGATTGGGATTACTGACGCAGACCTCAAAGAGATTTTTGGAAAATAGCGCATCAGAAAACCCACCTAGTCAGGTGGGATTTTTGTTTATTAAGATTATTTAACTGTTGCTGTGCTTGTAATCAACTCAACAGCTTTTTTGATTGTGATATCGTGTTTCAACATATCAGCTGAAAGCAAGCTTTGTACTTGTGCAACTTCCATGTTGTAATCTGCAGCCAATTGCTCGATTTCTTTTTGGATTTCTTCTTCTGAAGCGTCAAACCCTTCAGCTTTCGCAACTGCTTCGATAACAAGGTTAGTCTTCGTACGTGACTCAGCTTCTCCCTCGTATTGTTTGTGAAGATCTTCTTGAGTAGTTCCAGTGATTTGGAAGTACATGTCAGGGTTGATACCTTGACGTTGCAAGTTTCCAAGGAATTCATTTACTGAGCGGTGAACTTCTTCGTGGATCATTTCTTCTGGAAGTTCTACGATTTCAGCGTTTTCTACAGCTTTATCAATTGCTGCACCTTCAACTGCATCTTTGTAAGCTTCTTCTTTAGCTGCAGCCAATTCCTTACGGTATTTTTCTTTCAATTCAGCAAGTGTTTCAACTTCTTCATCGATGTCTTTTGCAAGTTCATCGTCAAGAGCTGGAACTTCTTTAGCCTTTACTTCGTGGATAGTTGTTACGAATTTAGCTTCTTTACCTGCAAGATCTTCTGCTTGGTAGTCTTCTGGGAATGTTACGATAACATCAACAGTTTCGCCAGCTGAGTGACCTACCAATTGGTCTTCGAAACCAGGGATGAATTGACCTGAACCAAGTCCAAGTGAGAAGTTTTCACCTTTTCCGCCATCAAATTCAACACCGTCGATAGAACCAACGAAGTCGATGACAACAGTGTCGCCGTTTTCAGCCGCAGCTTCTTTGATAACCAATTCAGTCAAGTTGTTGCGTTCGCGTTCGATACGCTCTTCAACGTCAGCGTCAGTTACTTCTTTTTCTACATCAACTGATACTTCAAGGTTTTTGTAGTCACCCAATTTTACTTCAGGTTTTGTAACAACTTCAGCAGTGATAACCCAATCTTGACCTTTTTCCATTGAAGTTACGTCAATTTTTGGTTGAGCAACGACTTCAAGACCAGCTTCTTTTACAGCTGCTTCATAAGCGTTTGGCAAAAGAGCGTTCATAACGTCTTGGTAAAGTGACTCTTCACCAAATTTTTTGTCGAAGATAGGACGTGGAAGGTGACCTTTACGGAAACCTGGAACATTAAGAGATTTCTTCACTGAGTTGAAGACACGGTCCAATTCTGGTTTGATTTGGTCTTGAGAGATAGTGAAAGTCAAGACACCACGGTTTGTTTCTTTGTTTTCAAATGATACAGACATTCTGTCATTTCTCCTTAAAATTTTTAAATACAGTCTATTATAACATAAATGGGCGACTTTTTTCAAGTAATGAATGCGCTTTTCAATCACGCTAGAGGTACTTGCTTGCTTCTTTGATACTAAGGTCAGCCATTCTTTCCTGGTTTTTCTCAATGAAGCCTGCTACCCAAGTTGGATTGGTTTTGGAGTAGTCTCTTAGAGCCCAGCCAATGGCTTTATTGATAAAGAATTCTGTTTGGTTCAAATTATGAAGCAGAATCTTTTCCATTAATTGAACATTGGTCTTCTCTTTTCTTAACAACTGGTGGTCAATAGCGACACGTCTCAACCAGATATTATCTGATAGGCTCCATTTAAAGATTATTTCTTCTAGTTCAGGGTGGTCATACACCAAACTCCCTACTACTCGATCTAGGATATCTACGGTATCCCACCAGGATTTTGTGACGACTAACCGCTCAAGCTTAGGTAAATCGTTCTCCGTTAGATAAGACTGCATGGCTTTCAAATAATTAGCAGCTACATATTGGTATTCTCTAGGCTCCTTTCTCCAGCAAGTATCTACAAAATTCCAGTCGATAATCTTTGTTTTTTTCGCTTTTGGAAAGTATTTTTTATAGAGTGTATTTCTTTCAGGAGCCGCAATACCTAGGAAGAAAAATTGATGGCGCATATAGGCTTCCATGGGCCCTGCATTTTTTGAATCTTTTGCTGCTTCTAGCTCAACAAGTAAATCTGTTAGACTCATCTAAAACTCCTCATGCCCCACCAAGTGGTGCTGAAAGGCATAGACTGCAGCCTGGGTACGATCGCTGACCTCAAGTTTGGCTAGGATATTAGACACGTGCGTCTTGACCGTCTTGAGAGAGATAAAAAGTTCATCTGCGATACGCTGATTTTCATAGCCCTTAGCGATGAGTTGAAGAACATCTCGCTCACGCGCAGTCAAGTCCTCATGTAGTTCTATGTGATTGCGGTGGTATTCGACCTTCTTGCTGACCTCTTGCTCAATGGCCAACTCGCCAGCAGCCACCTTACGAACAGCATGGAGTAGTTCGTCTGCACTAGAAGTCTTGAGCATATAGCCACGAGCACCTGCATCTAAGACGGGCATGATTTTTTCATTGTCCAAGTACGAAGTCACAATCAAAATCTTGGCTTCAGGCCATTCTTTGAGGATGGCCAAGGTCGCATCAATTCCATTCATCTCAGGCATGACGATATCCATGACAATAACATCCGGACGCAATTCCAATGCCAACTCAATCCCTTGAGACCCGTTTGCCGCCTCGCCCACAACTTCTACATCGTCTTGGAGATCAAAGTAGCTTTTCAAGCCCAATCGGACCATTTCGTGGTCATCTACTAGTAAAATTTTCATCTTTACTCCTTTATCATTCCTTATCGAGCAGGGGAATACGGATATCAACTGCCAGCCCTTGCTTGGGAGCTGTCAATAACTGAACCGTCCCTGCCATATCTTCAACCCGCTCCTTGATATTGCGGAGTCCATAACTCAAGTCATCTAAACTCGCTAACTGAAAACCAATTCCATTGTCCACCACCTTCAGTTGCAATTCAACATCCGTCTGATAGAGATAGACATCCAAACAAGAGGCCTGGGCATGGCGGAGGGTATTGCTGATCAATTCTTGCAGGATACGGAAGATATGTTCCTCGATTTTCTTGGGCAATTTCGTCACATTTTGCTTAAGACTAACTCTGAGATCACTCTTGTCCTCAAGCTCTTTTAAGAGGATTTGGATTCCCTCAACCAGACTCTTCTGCTCCAGTTCAACTGGTCGCAAATGCAAGAGCAAGACTCTCAAGTCCTTCTGGGCTGTTTCAAGGATGGCTGTGACACTCTGCAACTGGATCTGCATCTTTTCTCTGTCCAGTTTCAAAACCTGCTGACTGATACCTGACAAAATCATATGGGCCGCAAACAACTCCTGACTGACTGTATCGTGCAAATCCCGAGCAATCCGCTTCCGTTCTTTCTCGATGATTTCCTCTTCCTGAGCAAGGCTGTGATTTTCAGCTTTTTGAAGCGCTTCTGTCAAAAGGTTAAATTTACCTGACAAGGACTTGAAACTGGCATCCAAATCTGGATCTGCAACCTGAACCACTTCTTGCCCTGCCAACAAACGCTTGAGATTAGCCTGCATTTTTCTGAGAGAAAGCTCTTCAACACCTCGCCAAAACAGGGCCAAGAGAAAGGTCATGGACATGCTGAATACCAACAACAAAAAGACAAATTTTTCTGTTTTTTCGACATCGTGCAAGAAAATAGACCAGTCAAAGTCAAGGATGTCCAGCAAGCTGTGGGACAGAAATAAGACAAACAGGATGGAGGTGAGAGCAATCATTACATAGACTTGTTTTTTCATCCTCTGACCACCTCCACATCGCCAATCATAGTGGTCAAGAAAATCTTGACACTCTTGTTACTCTTGAGATAGTCTCTTGTTTCTTGATGATAGTGTTCATTGCGGAGGGCTCGCTTGGGTTGGTTGAAAAAAGTCAAATCCCCATATAGACAATTAACACTGAGACTGACTTCTACATCTACAGGCACAATGATTTTGGTCGTTCCTACCATCTTTCTGAGGATAATGACATTGTCATGATTGGTTAGGATGACCCTCTCCAGATGAATAGTGTCCTTGCCCATGAGACGAAAGAGATTGATATCATCAAACTGGCAAGTCTGGTAGCTTGAAAAATGATGGAGATTGCCAAACCAACGATTTTTCTCCTTCTTAACCGTCACCACCTCTTCAAAAACCAAATTGGTCTGCTCTTTTTCCTGGTTCATCATCGGATAAAGAAGAAAGAGGCTGTATATAACCGCAACAAAAATAGCTAAAATCACAAAAGGATTGAGCATGACGATGAAAAAGAAGAGAATGGTTGCAACCACTAAAAGAAGATTATTGCCCTCTTTACCAGTGTAATAGCGAATCAAAAGCAAAAAGAGGAATAAAATCAGCAGAAAACGCGAAAAATGCTCTGATACCATCAAAATCAGAGCTCCTGTCAGAAGACAGGCTTCGATAAATAAAAAGATTTTAAATTTTCTCATAGGTTCATCCTCTCCCTTCTATTTTATCACAATTCAAAAAAGTCACCTCGGTCTGAAGATGGAAAAAAGGCGGTGGTTACGCCTTTTTCATCTGATCCTTTGCTTCTTTTAATTTTCCATAAAGAAGATAGTCTACTTTTTGCAGATCAGCTATGGTGGCACAATTAAGGGCACACATGATGAGTCGTAAATCATCTTTCCAACCCTGAACAATAGCAATGACCTCTTCAATCGAGTGGTTTTCTACTAACTCTAACATAGTTCGAGAAAGACCGACTGCCTTAGCACCAAAGACCAAGCACTTAATCATATCCAGTGGATTGCGAACGCCTCCACTAACCAAGAGTTCGACCTTGTCTTTCCAGTCTTGGGTATTGAGAAGGGCTTGCATGGTAGACTGGCCCCATTGATTGAGGTAGTCACGTTGACCACTGCGACGGTTTTCGATATAGGCAAAGCTGGTACCGCCACGACCTGATAGGTCAACAGTTCGAACACCCAATCCATAGGCTCTCTCGATGGTCTTCACATCCATTCCAAAGCCCACTTCCTTGAGGACAATCGGAACGGGGATTTGCTTGCTATAGTCTGCCAGATGCGATTGCCAGCTTCTGAACTTCCTTTCTCCCTCAGGCATGAGCAATTCCTGCATAACATTGACATGCACTTGCAAGAGAACAGGATTCATCTCTTCTACAGTCTGAAGGCCTAACTCGACAGGCTTGTCCAATCCAATATTGGTTCCAAGAAGGAGATTTGGATGATCAGACTTGACAGAAAAAGAGTCATCTGCTGGATCTTTGAGGGCTGCGCTATAAGAACCCGTTACAAATAAAATACCACAGGCTTCCGCCACCTGAGCCAGCTTTTGATTGATTTCTCTTCCCTTATCGCTTCCACCCGTCATGGCATTGATATAAAAAGGAAAGTCCCACTTTCGACCAGCAAACTCTGTCGACAGATCGACTTCATCCAGGTCGTAAAGAGGCAAGGAAGAATGAATCAACTCCACATCATCAAAGCTATTATAGGAACTTTTCTGCTCAAGGGCATAGCGGATGTGCTCATCCTTACGATTTGTCGTCATGTCCTATCCTTTCTTGGTATAAGAGCTCAATCCCCAGATCGGCCCAACGGTTTTTTAGGTTTTTAGTTGATTGCTCATCAAAACTCAAGGCAATACCACAATCACCACCACCAGCACCGCTACTCTTGGCAACAGCTTGCAAATCTTGACTGGCTTCTTTCAACTGTCTAAGCGAAGGCGTGTAAATATCTGTGCTCAAGCCTTCTAAGAGCTTGCTGGCCACTTCTACTTGCTCGATAATTTTTTCTGATTTCCCCTGCTCCAAGGCTTCTACTAAAGCAGCCACCGTTTCTTTTGAGGAGCTTAAAAAATTCTGATTGATATTTTGCTTGATTTGCTGGACCATGTGACTCGATACAGCCACTTCCTTGGTCCATCCCACTAGGAAATCACATTCTAAAGTTGGTTCCACTTGCGAAATTGAAAAGCCCCAATCACGCTCTAAAACAGTCGCCAAATTTTCTTCTTTCAACCAAGTTGCTACCTGCTGGCGATCAAATGACTGGTAGAGAACCAAATCTTCTGCCACAATACAGGCAAGGTCCCCCATAGAACCATTGTCTCCGCGCTTGAGCAAGACAGCGCTAGCCAGCTTGAACAAGAGCTCCTGATCAACCGAAAGCTTATACAGAGCTACCAGAGCCTTGACAACCAAGACAACGACGCTGCCACTAGAGCCTAAACCAAACTTTTTCCCTTCTCGTTCCATTTTTCCTCGGATCTCCAAAGAAAAAGGTCGCAAGGTCTGCCCACGATAAACGAGGAAATTTTCCACTAAAGCAATCGTTTCTTGAATCAAACTGTAGTCAGGATTTGGTGTCAAATCCACTGCAAAATCAAACATATCTGAGTAGATACGGTAACTATCAGAAAAAGCAATCTCCCCCTTCATATAGATGGGGATGGCCTTTATCAAGGCCAACTGCCCTGGCTCTAAAATAGCATATTCTCCTGCCCAATAGAGCTTTCCGCAAGTTTTAACAGCAATCATCTTGGCTCAAATCCTTTGTTTTTGACACAATCAAGCGGTAACGCTGACTGAAGATTTCAGATAAATGCTCCAAGTCTTTCTCCTGACAAAGAACTTTGACATTGGGACCAGCATCCATAGTAAAGTAGCAGGCTTCTCCTTTCTCACGAAGCTGGCGGACAAAGTCCATGGCTTCATAAGATGCATCCGTCAGATAAGAAAAGGCTGGTGATGCTGTTTTGGTCGTAGCGTGCATAGCAAGAGCGTTTTTCTCCGTTAATTCCCCAACCTTGGCAAAGTCATTTTCCTTGAGATAAACCAGCATATCCTGATAGTCTTTCTCAGACTGACGGACCCAGTCATCAAAGGTCGTCGATGTTTCCACACAAAGTTTCATCCCATCACGACTAGAGATTGGTTTTTTCTTGTCTTCTAGCACCAACATAATCATAGCTAGTTTCAAGTCTGTCTCGACAGGGTAAATTTCCCCGCTATCCTTATCCCAGGCTCCTAGCGGTCCATAAAAACTCCGAGAAGAAGATCCTGAGGCAAACTTAGCCTCCTGTGCCAATTGGCTTCTATCCAATCCAAGTTTGAAATAAGCATTACAAGCCTTGACCAAGGCGGACAAACCACTAGAACTTGAGGACAGACCCGCCGCGGTAGGCATATTGTTTTGAGTATCGATACGGACAAAACCCTCACCAGCTGGACGGTAGCGGTCAATAATCTTACTCATCTTGGCATGCTCAGCCTCATTTTGTAGCTGATCATTGATATAAAAGGCATCAGCTGTCGCATCTGTCGGTAGAGATGACAAAGTCGTCTCCGTGTACATATTTTCCAAAGTCAGAGAGATACTGCTAGTAGCAGGAACCATCTCTTTTTCTTTTTTCTTTCCCCAATATTTGATAATAGCAATATTTGCGTAGGAACGTACTGTTACAGGCTCTCTATCCATGTCTGAACAGCTCCTTTCTCTTCTAATCTTTCTGCTAGTTTTTGAGCTTGAGTCAAATTGGTTGCCAAGGCTATGATACAGCCTCCTAGCCCACCACCGCTCATCTTGGCACCCAGAGCACCTTGGCTAAGAGCCGTTTCAACCAAAGAGTCTGCCTTAGGGCTACTGACACCAATTTCTTTTAGATGTAAATGCGCTTGACTGAGGATTTGTCCCAGTCCTTCAGCATCTTTTTGTGAAATCGCTTCTTCTGCTTGCTGGGTCAATTCTCCCAATGCATGCAAAAACGGTAGGGCATCCTTGCACTTGCTTTGAACCACTTGGATGGCTTCACGAGTATGACCATAAACGCCCGTATCTGCAATGACCAAATAGGCGGATAAGTTCATCTCAAGCTCTGTAAATCCAACGTTTTTAATAAAGCGAATAGGCTGGTCACTGAGACATGTCTTGGCATCCAAACCACTAGGATTCATATGAGCAATCATCTCCGCCCGATTGACCAAGATTTCTAGTACATCATGAGGCAGATCAGCCTCATAGTAGTCAAATACCGCACGAATAGCCGCTATGCTGATAGCAGCTGACGAACCCATTCCCCGTTTCTCAGGGATAGCCGAGTCAATCTCACAGCGAATACAGGCTTCTTTGATATCCAAATACTCCAGCGAAGCATAAACTGCCATGGACAAGGTATCTTCCTCATAGAGGCGCCATGGACTTTCAGCAGGAACTACCTTACAAGTCACCTCTACCTCCAAAAGAGGCAGGGAAATGGCAGGATAACCGTAAACGACCGCATGCTCCCCTATTAAAATAATCTTACTATGTGCCTGACCGACACCAACTTTTTTTGTCATTTTTCCCTTTTGCTAGACGAAAAAGCCGTCCCATTTTTCATACAAGTATTTATTCTTTCCTATCTATTTTATTATATTTTCACAAAAAAAGCGATTGTTTCCTTCACAATCGCCTCTTTCATTATTGGATCCATTCGCCATTATAGTTGACAGAATAGCCATCTACAGTGGTATTCACTGCCAAAGCACCTGAGCTGTATGCATAGTACCATTTGCCATTGATCTGGAACCAGCCTGTCTTCATATCTCCATTACCTGCATTTAGGTAGTACCAAGTTGAATCATCTTGATACCAACCAGTTACCATAGCTCCTGATGAACGGAGGTAGTACCATTTGTTACCAAGGTATTGCCAGCCCGTTTTCATATCACCATTTTCAGCATCTAAATAGTACCAAGTTGAGCCTTCTTGATACCAGCCAGTCGCCATAGCTCCTGATGAACGGAGGTAGTACCACTTATTGCCAATTTGTTTCCAACCAGTTTGCATAATGCCAGTTTCTGGGTCTAGGTAATACCACGGAGCAGGTTTGCTTCTATCAATGCCAAAAGTAACATGGAAATCTTGAGTCCAACCCTTAGCAACTTCACCAATTGGTAGTGGATTGTAAGAATCATCGCCAGAAATTCCTAGCTTATTTAAATAATACCAATTGCCGTCTTCATAAGTCCAGCCTGTCTTTACAGCATAATTATTATCAAAATAATAAGTTCTCTTTTCAGCAGATGGAGCATTTTGTTCACCGTATACTTTTCCTGTATTTTCAGACGTTTTTGCCTCTAGTACTTGTTTATCTGTTTGTTCTAGCAAAGCACCATCTTGTCCAAAATAGTACCACTTCTCCTGAAGGCCAATTTCTACGACTGGACGATTATTAAATAAATTATCACGATAACCTGTTCCATGAATTTCTACGTATTGCCATCCAACTACCATTTCTCCTTTATCACCAAAATAGTAAGTTTTACCGTCTATTTTATGCCAATAGATTGCTTTATGATCATCTTTTACATAATATTTTCTATTATCCTTATCAACAAATTGGCCACCTGTGGTATCCGCAAATACAGTATTTGTAGCTAGCAAACCAAAGAAAAATGTTGCTAGTGCGACTTGCATCATTTTTTTCAAAAGCTTCATTTGTATCTCCTCCAAGATTAAATCCACTCACCAGATGAAGCAAAGTTATAGACTTTACCATCGATAGTTTGGCTACCTGTAACCATTGCTCCAGAGGAATTGAGATAATACCAGTTTCCATTTACTTTTGTCCAACCTGTCTTCATATCTCCATTACCTGCATTTAGGTAGTACCAAGTTGAACCATCTTGATACCAACCAGTTGCCATAGCTCCTGATGAACGGAGATAGTACCACTTGTTGCCAAGGTATTGCCAGCCAGTTTTCATATCACCATTTACTTGGTCTAGGTAATACCAAGTTGAGCTTTCCTGATACCAGCCAGTTGCCATTGCTCCTGATGAACGAAGGTAGTACCACTTGTTGCCAAGGTATTTCCAACCAGTTTGCATTGCAGCAGTTGTTGGATCTAGATAGTACCAAGTTGAGTTATCATTGGTCCAACCACGTGCTAGCTCCCCAACAGTCAATCTATTGATACGAGAATCAAAGCCGCCATCCTTCAGTAAATAATACCAGTGCCCCTCATCATAAACCCAACCAGTTTTTAAGGTGTGATAACTACGTTGATCTTCAAAATAATAGACTCGTTTCTCTGCTGGACTATCATATTGTTCCCCATGATGTTTATTGGTATTTGTAGCAGTTTTTGCTTCTAAAACTTGCTTGCCAACAAATTCTTGAAGAACCCCATCTTGACCAAAGTAAAACCAATCTGGTCTAAAAGCAATATCTTGCCTTAGAGAAGATCCAATCGTAACCCCTTCGTGTGGAGCAGGTATATATTGCCAGCCGACAACCATCTCTCCAGATAAAGAATCAAAATAATAGTACTTACCATCAATCACTCGCCAGTAGGTTTCTTTGAGTTCCCCCTTCTTGTAGTAGGTTCTACCATTTTCTTGGACAAATTGCCAACCTTCTGAATCAGCATCATCCGCCAATACTGCACTTGTTGCTAGCAAACCTAAGAAAAAGACTGCTAATGCGATTGGCATCAATTTTTTTATTATTTTCATTAGACGTATCCTCCATGACTGATTATAGCAAAGACCAAACCGCATGTCAATATATAGAAAATCCCTCAAAAAAAGCAGTTACAAAACTGCAACTGCTTTTCTATTCTTGCATGGTGTAACCAACACCACGAACTGTTTTAATGTAGCTTTTTTGACCTTTTACATCAAGCTTGCTACGTAGATAACGGATATAGACATCCACGATATTTGTTTCGGTCGCACTTTCATACTTCCAGACACTTTCCAACAACTGCTCACGAGTCAGAACTTTCTTGCTCCCCATAAGAGTAGCCAAGAGGTCATACTCACGACGAGTCAAAGCAATCATCTCCTCGCCACGATAAACGGTATGATGTTCTACATCCATACGCAGATTACGGTAAGACGTTGGAACCTTCATCTGACTACAGTGTTGGTCGATAAAGTCCCTACCTCGGAAAATCGCTGAAATACGAGCCACCAAATTATCAATAATAACTGGCTTATAGATGTAAGAAACGGCAAAGCGTTGGATTGTCTCAATCTGATCTTGCAATTCTTCACGATGGTCCAAGACCATGATAACTGAGGCTGGCTTAGTCCGACTCAGCTTGTCTGCAAAATTCTGGGCTGTCATATCCCCCAGATGAGCATTCAATAAAATCAAGTCATAGTCTGTCTGAAGAGCCATGGAGAGGGCTTTTTGCCCCTCCTCAACCTGATCAACTCGGTATTGCTCTTTTTGGAGCTCCAAACTTAAAAAATGAGCTAGATTTCGTTCTTTCTCAAGTAATAAAATCCGTTTCCCCATGGCAGACCTACTTATTTTTCGTCATACCAAGAGTAGTGGAAGGTTCCTTCTTTGTCTTTACGTTGGTAAGTGTGGGCACCAAAGTAGTCACGTTGCGCTTGGATCAAGTTAGCTGGAAGGTCAGCTGAACGGTAGCTATCAAAGTAAGTAATAGCTGCTGAGAAAGTTGGCACTGGCACACCAGCTTGAACAGCAAGAGCTACGATATCACGCACTGCTTGTTGGTACTTAGCAGTGACATCCAAGAAGTATTCATCCAAAAGAAGGTTTGCAAGTTCTGCATCACGGTTGTAAGCATCTGTAATCTTTTGCAAGAAACGAGAACGGATGATACAGCCATCACGCCAGATAGATGCGATGTCTGCAAATGGCAAGTTCCAGTTGTTTTCTTTAGAAGCTACACGCAATTGAGCAAAACCTTGTGCGTATGAAATGATTTTTGAGAAGTAAAGGGCTTGACGGATCTTTTCAATCAACTCAGCCTTGTCTCCTTCAAATTTGAAGGCATCTGGTTTTGGAAGAACCTTGCTAGCATGTACACGTTCTTCTTTGTAAGTTGAAATGTAACGTGCAAATACTGACTCAGTGATGAGTGACAATGGCACACCAAGGTCAAGTGATGATTGACTAGTCCATTTACCAGTTCCCTTGTTACCTGCAGCATCAAGGATGTAGTCTACGATTGGTCCATCTTGGCCTTCATCGTCTTTACGGCTCAAGATATCAGCTGTGATTTCGATCAAGTAGCTGTCCAACTCACCCTTGTTCCACTCAGTAAAGATTTCAGCCATATCTTCTGCTGAAAGACCTAACAAGTGTTGCATCAAGTCATAACTTTCTGCGATCAATTGCATATCACCATACTCGATACCGTTGTGAACCATTTTCACATAGTGACCAGCTCCATCAGGACCGATGTAAGTCACACATGGTTTGCCATCTTCTGGTGCTTTAGCTGAGATTTCTTCAAGAACATCCGCAACCAATTCGTAGGCCTCTTTTTGTCCACCAGGCATGATAGAAGGACCTTCAAGGGCACCTTTTTCACCACCAGAAACCCCAGTACCGATAAAGTTGATACCTGAGTTTGCCAATTCTTCATTACGACGGATGGTATCTTTGTAGAAAGTGTTTCCTCCGTCGATCAAGATATCACCCTTGTCAAGGTGCGGAAGAAGGGCTTGGATAGTAGCATCTGTACCAGGTCCAGCTTGAACCATGAGCATGATGCGACGAGGTTTTTCGATTGAGTTTACAAAACTTTCAACGTCATAGCTTGGTACAAAATTCTTTTCAGGATGGCAAGCAATTACATCTTCAGTTTTTTCTTTACTACGGTTGTAAATAGCAACTGTGTAACCACGAGATTCAATATTAAGGGCAAGGTTACGACCCATTACGGCCATACCAACAACACCAAAGTTAGCTTTTGTCATTTGACACTCCTCTTGTTTAATTTGTTTTATTTTATCATTTTTACTTTTGAAAAGAAAGAATTTTGTAACGACTGCTTAGTAGTCCAAAGCATCCGCATGTCCAGAACCATTTCCAACAAAGTATCCTGTCTTACAGTTAAGGGTAAAGAGATAGGTTCCATCTGGCTTGTAGAGGTTGTAATAACCATTGCCATTAACGATATTGACACGTTCAAGGATGTATTGGTTACCAGTGATATAACCACGTGAGCGTGAAGTCGCTAAAATTTGTTCCAAAACACCATCCGCGAAATCCCAGGCAGAGTTATTACTATCATCAATAGCCGATTGATTGAACGGCACACGACTCGAAGCTCTCTGGAGGTCAACTCCAGAACTTGATAAACCGCCATGGCTATCATCACGTGCAGAAACTGAATTGTTTGATGAGGCGCTTGAAGATGGACTTGTGTTGTCTGCAGCCCTCTCTGTTGATGAACTTGAACTTTCTTGGCTGGAGCTTGAACTTGAAGGAGCTGTTTGTTGACTCTTACCTAGACTAATAGCCTTATCTAGTAATTTATCAAGCTCCGTATTTCCAGTTTTAATATCTGTAAATTTAGCATCCGATTTAGCTTTAGCGTTAGTGTCCAAAACACCATCAACAATAGCTGGCTTCTCAAATTGAGCATTTACATCTTGAATAGCCTTAATTTGCGTTTCAAGGCTGTCATACTTAGATTTTGCAAGCGTATATTCACGACTACCTTCCAGCTTATCAAGTAAGGTTTTCAGTTGAGTCAGTTTATCAAACTGGCTATTTTTTAAAGCCGTTTTGTTGCTATCTGTATAGAAGGCATCATAGAGAGTATTAAACTCTTGTAATGCTGTTTGCGTAGCTTGGTCGGTTGAAGCTGATTGTGAAGATTGTATCTGTTGGTTTGAGCGTGAGATTTGACGGTAGACAAAATAGCTCCCCAATAAGATAACAATTACAATCAGTACTGAAGCGATGATCATCACTCGTTTCTTTATAGAATCTGCTTCTGTTTCTGGCTCTATAGCAGTAGCTCTCGACAGTAAAACTGTCTCATCTTCTTGGACCTCGTCATCTTCATCAACACCTTCCTTAGTTACAACTAGAGGTTCTATCTTTTGACTTTTTTCCTCTAGAGGAGGCAAAACAAAGTTTGAACTATTTGTGTCTGTAGCATCTGTAGAGGCTTTTTCTCCTACTTCTTCATCTGCAGTAGTATCACTCGTTTCTCGAACTGCTTGAATCAATTCCTCTAAACTTTGAGTGGCTGCTAGCTCTTCTTTTTTGAACTGTCGTGTTTCAAACTTATCTGCTTCAATCTCTTCACGATGTTGCTTTATATATTTATCTAGAATACTATCTTCGGGAAGCACCCCAGCTTCAACTTCCTCATTCTTACGAATAACTTGACCTACTGTCAAATCTTTAGCTTCATCAAAATCAAATTGTGGCTCTTGATCATGTTTCTCATGCCGGTCACGTCTCTTCTGATCCATATCTTATCCTTTCTACTTCACTTCTTGGCGCTTAACACGCTGACCAAAATATTGATATAAATCAACTTTTAAGGTTCCATTGTACAACTTACGCTTCTTATCCGCTTGACTACCGTACTTGGTCTCAAAGGCTTCATCACTGGTTAAGATAAACTTGCTCCACGTTTTCAGAGGAGCAAATACTTGACCCATCTCAGCATAAAGCTTGGTAACCCCTGCATCATCTGACAAGCGTTCACCATAAGGCGGGTTAGAGATAATCACTCCATTGATTTTATCAGAACGCAAATCCTGCACGCGCATCTGCTTAAAGGTAATATCTCCTGCAACCCCTGCTGCCTGAGCATTGGCCTTAGCAATTTCCACCATACGTGCATCGATATCACATCCCATGATATCAAGTTCCAGCTCACGATCCACTTTCTTAGCCGCCTCTGTGCGCACTTCTTGAATCAGTCGATCGCTAATCCAGTTCCATTCCTCAAAGGCAAAGGAGCGACGAAGACCAGGAGCCATCTTTCTGGCAATCATAACTGCCTCGATACAGAAAGTTCCTGAACCACAGGTCGGATCAATCAAGGGCTTGTCTGGATACCAGTTAGAAAGTTGCAAAATGGCTGCTGCCATATTTTCCTTTATAGGAGCGCCACCTTTTTCCGTACGATAACCACGTTTAAAGAGACTAGTCCCTGTCGTATCAATCATGACAGTTGCTATGTCTTTAAGAATAGAGACCTCAATTTTAAACTCTGGACCATTTTCCATCAGAGGAACGCCTTCTGGGCGGGCGTAGTGTTTCTGCAACTTTTTAACAACAGCCTTCTTTGAAATAGCCTGTACACTGGGCTCATTGTGAAGTTTAGACTTAACACATTTAGCTTTTGAAATCGGGAAACGAGCCCCAAGCGGTAAATAATTTTCCCAATCTAAGGCGAAAACTCCCTGAAAGAGCTCCTCAAAAGTCTTAGCTGGGAACGTTCCTACGATAATTTTAATACGGTCTGCTGCCCGAAGCCAGAGGTTGGTTTCGATAATGGCTCTCACGTCTCCTTGAAAACGAACACGTCCATTTTCAACCTGACAATCGTAGCCCAACTCTCGCACTTCACGTCCCACAACAGCCTCAAGACCCGCTGCAGCAGTAGCGATTAAATTAAATTCTTTTTTCATTTTCAGTCTTATAAGACCTTTCTATATGTCCACTTTAAAAAATGAGGTTGAGAAAGTTTTCTCAGCCCCAACCTATATGCAATTTTCTATAAGCCATGTTTTGTTCCAGAAGTGACTAGGACCACTTCCTTCGATAATCATCTGTCTACCACTAACAGCTTACAGCTGATAGCAGTCAGAGTACTACGTTCGTTTCCGTGTACTCCATGCCCCGACCGAAATTTGGGTTGCTAGCTTGAGGGGTTTACCGCGTTCCACTCTCTCTGTTTCCAGAAAGACTCCGTCACTGTGGCACTTTCAAGCCTACTCCGACCTATCCAAGGACTTAGCCATTTCGACTGCCGTAACGATTTCTCGTCCCTAGGCTTATGGTTTCGCCTAGCACAAACACTACAGGCATCACAGCCTGTGCTAGCATGGACTTTCCTCATGAAAAGAAATTCTCCTCACGCGATTATCCAAAAATTGCACTTTTCAAATAAGCTCTTATAAATCAGAGTTATCCAAAATTTGTTTACCAAATACTTCTTTCTCAAGACGATTTAGACGTTTTAAAATATCAAAATTCGTCATAGAAGTTGTTGCTGTCATTTCAAGTGGTTCTGCTTGAACCGGTGTAGATTCAGGTTTGCGAGACAATTCTTCCTTCAACTCTGCAACTTCTTGACGGAGAGACTTGACTAAGGCAGCATAAGTTTCATAGTCCTTGATGACATCGTCCAAAAATTCATCAACTTCAACCTTACTGTACCCACGGACTTCACGTCCAAACTCTTGCTCGAAAATATCTTTCGCTGAAAAAATAATACTTGCCATCTCTCTCTCCATTCTCGATTTCTAATAGTATTATTATATAAAAAAAGGCAAACAAAAATCAAGGTCAAAGCCTTACTTTTCATAAAAATTTTCTGCTAGCTCATTTAAGTCTTCAAACGTTAACCTTTTTATGCGATAACCTTCCTGATTTTTCATCAAATTGTCTATAAATTTTAATTTGGTCTCATTTTCTGAATCATAGAAAAAATAAGCTAAATCAGTGTTTTCCAGTAAAAATCGTTGGTAATCTCGTAATTGCCCCATATGTTCATATTTAGGATAGGCATATTTGACAAAATCGACCTGCTTAAATTGGCTAAGTTTAAGCTGATTAGCTTCATTCCAATTTTCTCCATGTGTTTCAAAATCAAAAATGGTCGCTAGGCTGAAATCATATTCTTCTTTCATTTCATTTGCGACATCAAGCACCCAAGATTCAAATCCCAAGTTCCCTGTAAAGACCAGCCATTTAATCCCTTCTTCTACTAAACTTTCTAAATCACGGCGAATGGCTTTCTTTATAATTTTTAACCTGATATCTTTTTCATTAAACAAACCCAAGTCAAAATTAGAATATCCCATAATTAAAGCTGTAGTCATTTTTACACCTTTCTTTCTATTTTTATGGTATAATAGAGTGATGTTATTGTACCAATAAGGAGAAATATGGTCAACTATCCTCATAAAATTTCATCAAAAAAAAGCCAGACATCCATTTCTCAACCAAAAAATTTCGCAAATCGAGGAATGACTTTTGAAAAGATGATCAACGCTACAAACGACTACTATCTGACGCATGGTATGGCAGTTATCCATAAAAAGCCAACGCCTGTTCAAATCGTTCGAGTAGACTATCCTCAACGTAGTCGAGCCAAAATTGTAGAAGCCTACTTTAGACAAGCTTCTACAACCGATTACTCTGGCGTATATAGAGGACATTACATTGACTTTGAAGCCAAGGAAACACGACAAAAGAATGCTATTCCAATGAAGAATTTTCACCTTCATCAGATTCAGCATATGGAACAAGTCCTTGCCCAGCAAGGAATTTGCTTTGTGCTCCTGCACTTTTCTTCTCAACAAGAAACTTATTTATTGCCGGCTATTGACTTGATTCGTTTCTATCATCAAGACAAGGGACAAAAGTCAATGCCACTTGGATATATTCAAGAATATGGATATTTGGTTGAGCAAGACGCCTTTCCTCAAATTCCCTATCTCGACATTATCAAAGAACATTTACTAGGTGGTAAAACAAGATGAACAAACAAACTATCCTGCGAATAGCTAAGTATGCAAGTATCGGCTTCTTAACTGTATTTATCGCAGCTGTTGTCCTAGGCGGAGGGCTTTTTCTCTACTATGTTAGCAAAGCTCCATCTCTGTCCGAAAGTAAACTAGTCGCTACAACTTCAAGTAAGATATACGATAACAAAGACGAACTGATTGCCGATCTTGGAGCAGAACGTCGTGTCAATGCACAATCAAATGAAATTCCAACGGAATTAGTTAATGCTATTACTTCTATTGAAGACCATCGTTTCTTTAATCACCGTGGAGTTGATACTATTCGTATTCTTGGGGCAGCATTGAGAAATCTCCGAGGTGGAGGGGGACTCCAAGGAGCTTCAACCTTAACTCAGCAATTGATTAAGTTGACTTATTTTTCTACTTCAACTGCTGATCAAACCTTATCACGTAAAGCACAGGAGGCTTGGCTAGCGGTTCAACTAGAGCAAAAAGCTACGAAACAAGAAATACTAACCTACTACATTAATAAGGTCTACATGTCAAACGGTAACTACGGAATGCAAACTGCTGCACAGAACTACTACGGAAAAGATCTTAAAGATTTGAACTTACCGCAGTTAGCACTCCTCGCAGGAATGCCTCAGGCTCCAAATCAGTATGACCCATACTCTCATCCTGAAGCAGCTCAGGAACGACGTAATCTTGTCCTATCTGAGATGAAGGGTCAAGGATTCATCACAGCAGAGCAATATGAAAAAGCAATCAACACACCAATTACTGAAGGTCTACAAAGCCTAAAATCCGGTAACAGTTATCCTGCTTACATGGACAATTACCTAAAGGAAGTAATTGATCAAGTAGAGCAAGAAACTGGCTACAACCTTCTAACTACTGGTATGGAAGTATACACCAATGTTGACACCGAGGTTCAACAACGTCTCTGGGATATTTACAATACTGATGAATACGTTAATTATCCTGATGATGAACTCCAAGTAGCTTCAACTATCGTAGATGTAACAAATGGTAAAGTCATTGCTCAGTTAGGTTCTCGTCACCAATCAAGTAATGTATCTTTCGGAATCAACCAAGCCGTTGAAACCAATCGTGACTGGGGTTCTACTATGAAACCAATCACCGACTATGCTCCTGCCTTAGAATACGGTATCTACGATTCAACTGCTTCAATTGTTCACGATGTTCCTTATAACTATCCTGGAACAGATACACCTGTTTACAACTGGGATAAAGGTTACTTCGGAAATATTACTATCCAGTATGCTCTTCAACAATCACGTAATGTCACAGCGGTTGAAACTCTTAATAAGGTTGGTTTAGATAAAGCAAAAACCTTCCTAAACGGACTCGGTATTGATTATCCAAGTCTGCACTATGCGAATGCTATCTCTAGTAATACAACTGAATCCAACAAACAGTACGGAGCAAGTAGTGAGAAAATGGCAGCTGCCTACGCAGCTTTTGCGAATGGTGGTATCTACCATAAACCAATGTACGTTAACAAGATTGTCTTTAGTGACGGCAGCTCAAAAGAATTTTCTGACCCTGGCACTCGGGCTATGAAAGAGACGACTGCCTATATGATGACAGAAATGATGAAAACTGTTTTAGCATACGGAACAGGTCGTGGTGCCTATCTTCCATGGCTACCTCAAGCTGGTAAAACTGGTACATCAAACTATACAGATGAAGAAATTGAGAAATATATCAAAAACTCAGGCTATGTTGCACCAGATGAAATGTTTGTCGGCTATACTCGTAAATATTCGATGGCTGTATGGACGGGTTACTCAAATCGTCTTACTCCTATTGTTGGTGATGGCTTCTATGTTGCAGCCAAGGTTTACCGCTCAATGATGACCTATCTTTCTGAAGATAATCATCCTGGAGATTGGACTATGCCTGAGGGCTTATATCGAAGTGGAGAATATGTCTTTAAGAACGGTGCTCGTCCTACATGGACTGCTCCTTCTACTCAACAAAGTTCTACACCCGCTCCTGCGAGTCAGGCTCCAGAAACCTCAACCTCTCAGTCAAGTGTAACGACACCAAACTCAAACGCAAATCCAAATGCAAATACAGCTACTCCCAATGCTGGAACCAATGAGAATACGGTAACACAACAACCAAGTACCAATCAAGGTCAGCCTAACCAAAATCCTCAGCCAGCTCAACAATAAATTACTAACCACCCAAAAATTGGGTGGTTTTTCAATCTTTTCTTTGTTAAATCAAATAATTAGATAAGAAAAACCTGAGAAGGACAATTTTACTTCTCAGGTTTTTTTGTTCTATACACTCCACTGATTTAGAATACTATTAAGAAAGAGTTTAATTGTCATACACAACTAATCTTTTTTACTTTTTGCTACAAAGATAGCAGATAAGGCTAGTCCAACACTTGCTAAGAAAATAGCTGTTTCTGACTGCTTTTCACCAGTTTCTGGCAATCTCTTGTCTTCCTTGGCAACTTGAACTGGTGCTTCTGGAGTCTGAGCTTTTTCTAACGAACTTAGTTTAAACTCTGATTTTTCTACTGTCGGTGCTGGTTGGTCACCTACGGTTGATAATGGACCTGTGTACTCTGGTAGCTCATGTTTCAAGGCCATAACTGAGTTGACTCCACCTCGGAACTCTGGTTTCTCTACTGTTGGAGCGGCTTGGTCGCCTACGGTTGATACCGGACCTGTGTACTCTGGTAGCTCATGTTTCAAGGCCATAACTGAGTTGACTCCACCTCGGAACTCTGGTTTCTCTACTGTTGGAGCGGCTTGGTCGCCTACGGTTGATACCGGACCTGTATAAGCTGGTAGTTCATGTTTCAAGGCCATAACTGAATTGACTCCACCCTTGAACTCTGGTTTCTCTACCGTCAGAGTTGGTTGTTCTCCTACAGTTGACAATGGACCTGTGTACTCTGGTAGTTCATGTTTCAAGGCCATAACTGCATTGACACCACCTTGGAACTCAGGCTTCTCAACTGTCGGTGTAGCTTGATCGCCTACGGTTGATACTGGGCCTGTGTAGGCTGGAAGCTCATCTACCAAGGCTTCAACTGCATTCACACCACCTGTAAATTCAGGTATCTCAAGCACTGGTGCTAGTTCTTCACCCTTACTTGATTGAACAGGTTCTTCTGTCAATTCTTGATAGAAGCTCGCCAATTCATAAAACTCAGCCTTGCCACCTTCCCAGACCAGTTTAACATCTAGAAGAGAACCACCATTTCGGATAGCAAAGGTTTGGAGACTAGATGTAATGACACCAAGATCTGTCCAACTTTCTTGTCCATCCTTAAGTGTTCTCGCTTGAACTCGTGCTTTCGCTCCTTCAGGAAGGCTTGAAACAAGGCGTAGATGGTTGGCATTGGTTGGTTCTGACAAGTGGTAAACCATTTCACCCTTATCATTTTCCGCCTTGTAGCTAGTCAAGACTTTTCCATCTACGAGATTAGTATAGAAGTTGCCTCGGCTTTCCCCACCGTTTCCTTCTACAGTTGGATCATTGATTGATTTGACAAATTCGCCATCATTGATCACCAATTCTGTAAATCCTACAAAACGAGCATCATAGTCAGCTGTATAGAGGACACGAAGATAATTTGCTTTGACTGGTGTCGTCAATTCACCCTCAATGTAACGATTTCCTGGCATCTTAGAATCATGTGTCCAGCCATCTGTCAATGAATCATCCTGTGGACTATTGGCTACACCATCTCCCACTGTCACAACATCTGTCCAAGTTTTACCGTCTTGGCTGACTTGGATTTTACCATCACGAAGATAGTTTTGAGTTCCGTCTTGGATGTAAGCTCTGATCTTCTTGATAGTGCGTTCACTACCAAGTTTCAAGGTTACATGGCCATCTTTATGAGCATAGTCTGAAAACTCAACAAAGTTGTTGTACACACCATCAAACAATTGATCTAGGTTATTAATCTTACGAACATCATTGCTTCCATATGTTGGATGAATGCCCATAGTTGTAGATTCTAGTTTGGTTGGTTGCACTTCTTTGGTTGTCACAAGGAGAGAAGTGGCTGTCACAGCTTGTTCCTGATCTGTTTTATTAACCAGACGAACATAACGTACCAAGTGGGTTGCGACAGTTCTGTCTGTCAACTGGCTAGCTGGTGTCCATTCTTGCGCATTTACAGAGTATTCAAGACTTAGGGCTGGGTTGGCCTGGCCTTGGAGCTGGATGCTTTTGACTTGATGGATACGGTCAAGTTTCATGCCTAGATAGCTATTTGCAGGAAGTTTAGTTCCAGCTGGAATCTGAAGCTCGTAACTGCCCAAGCTATCCACTACTGGTGTTTCCTTCAAGGCATCCACGTTGGTATCTGTTAAGTCGCTATTTCCAGAACGTGTCTCAACAGAGAAGTCTTGGATACGCCACCAACGGTCACTTGCCTTGGTATTGCGTACTCGGATGTAACGAGCATTGATAGCTCTAGTCACTTCCTTAGTTTGTTCTCCTGATAGGCGATCTAACTCTTGCCATGCAGATCCATCTGTAGAGTACTCAAGTACACCTGCGGCAAGTTTATCGCCAGTTCCTTGGCGAAGACGAACTTTAGTGACTGACTTGACTTCACCTAGGTCAAGTTGTGCCCAGGCATCTACTGGAGTCGTATTGCTGCCGTCAGCATTTGCCATCATAGCTTCTGTATTATCTTTACCATCAGTAATTTGACTTGCTGATGTTCTCAATTTATAAACTAGATTTGAGCTGAGGCTAATTGTAGCAGTTTGTTGTTTACGAGCGTTCTCTACTGGACGATTTACTGCAATCTCGCGAACTGCAAACCAGGTGTCATCACGATCTTCTGTAGCAATCATACGTACTGCTTTAGCTTTGATGTTAAGATTTTCAAACTGAACAAGTGACTCATTACCAACATAAGTTGGTTCTTTCAAGGTTACCCAGTTATCATTTTCATCCAAATACTGCACTTCAGCCTTACTAAAGGTATCACGTGGATTTGCCTGAGTTCCCATAGCAAAGGTCAAGGTTTGGATATCTACCGGTTTGTTGAATTTCATGCCGATATAATCACCTGTCTTGATACTATTTGGTGATTTAATCAAGGCATGAGTTGCCAAGTCACCATCCGTTACTTCTGCCAAACCACCTTCTACACCTGTTCGATTGGTAATAAAGGTGCTGATTATTTTGTCAGGGTGCAAGACTTTTTGAACTTCAGACGCTAGAACTTCTTTCAAAGCTAGGATAAATGGACGGATATGTTGAACACCCAATTCAGCCTTTTCAAGATGGTCTACATAATGGAAGGTATGAGTTTGAGACTGTTCGTACAATTTCAAACCTTTATAGTAGCTATCCCAAAGTTTGGCTGCATCATTTGTAGCCATAGCCTCTGTGCCTGTTAGGAAGGCATCAAGGGCATTCATTTGGTCAATTGCATTATCCAACCAATAGTGGATCTGTGCAACCATTTTTTTATCACCTGATGCTTTATAAAGTTCAGCTGCTTCTTTAATCTTGGCAAATTCTGCACGCAAGGCTACACGCTCTGCAGTTACATCCTGACCCGCTTTGAGCTTAGTCATGAAGTCTGTCAATTTTGGAGCCAATTCAACTGATTCTTCAAGTTTTACTACACGACCGTCCATGTTTTGGTTGATCATATGCTTACCGAGTTCGCGGAAGGCTGCTGATACCTTGCTATCTTCAAAATGACCATTTTCAACAAAGTTGAAGGCAATGTCATTGAGTTTCTTAGCTTCTTCTTCTGATTTCCACTGTTTCCATGTATATTGGGCTCCAGCAAAGAGGGCAATCTTAGATGGTTCAGACTGTTGCATTGGATTCAACATGATACCGGATAGTAAGCTTGGATCTACATTCGGATGAAGGAATTTCTCACCACCACCTAGAATCAAGTGTTGTTTAGAGTTATCTGTAACTGGCCAGTTCACCCAAAGTGATACTGGACGATAAGTTTTACCACCTGCAGTTAGATTGTTCTTGAGAGTTGATAAGAAACCTTCAGAAACTTCACCCCAAATCTTACCACCCGTCAAGGTCATAGATGTTGAACTTGGGAGATTTTCATTTAGAGATTTCAACTCTGCTTCACGCCCATTACCCCAATACTGACCTGGAACAAAGATCATTTCTTTGCGAAGACCGCTATAAGTTCCTTGCATTTCTGTCAACCAGTTGGTCATATCCTGCATCAAGCGGTTGTAGCTATTATAGCCTCCAACTGGGCTTGGGGCATCATCGGCTAGAATACCAAATTCACGGACACCCACTTTCATCAACTGAGTAAATTTGGCCTTGATGGTTGCCAAATCTTCTTGGTAATGCGCTTCATTACCAAAGCGGATACGGTTGTTCATGAATGGATGAATGGTCCAGACATAGCGAGTTTTACTTTGATTTCCGACGCGAGCAAGTTCACGAATTTCAGCTAGTTTTTCTTCTGGGTATAGTTCACGCCATTTCTTGTTGTGATATGGATCATCTTTTGGTGCGAAGAAGTATTGGGTCAATTTCAAATCGCCACCAAAACGCATGAGTTCAGCACGATCTGCATTAGACCATGGATTTCCATAGTAACCTTCGATGAAACCACGGTTCTTGATTTCAGCGTAATCTTCCACTGTCACATTGCGAAGAACTGGAAC